>JAITQV010000489.1 GCA_031288765.1 Planctomycetaceae bacterium | reverse complement strand
TTATTTTGGGAGTGATTGATTGGAGTAAAATTGATTACAGTAAACATGTTTCCAAAAATGATGTTGCTCAGTTGAGTCATGAAGGCGATATTGGTTACGAGTTGACAACATTGTTGTTGATAGATCCTCATAGCGGTTTGCCAATTGCACCTGTCGAAATGCATTTGAAGACGTCGGAGACGGTTCACACGACCAGCGAAACATCTGTTACGGATAAACCGCATTTGGAACAGATATTACCGCTGATGGAGACGGGGAAATCGTTGCACTTATCGCGTCCGCTCATTTATGTAATAGATCGCGAAGCGGACGCGTCATGGTATTGGCGTTTATGGAATGCGGCGGATTATCAATTTATCATCCGCGGCGATGCGGATCGTTTTGTTTGCTGGGAGGACGTTATGTTAAGTACACGTACATAGTGAACGAGTTTGACAAAACGGAACAATTTAAGCGAACGAGAGAGTTGGAAGTCAAGGGACGGAAATGTTATCAGGAGGTAGCGGAGACCCAAGTAACACTTAGTCAACCAGCCGCCCACAAAATCAACGGTCAACGCAAACTCTACTCCGGTCAATCTATTACGTTACGTTTAGTTGTTTCACGTATTAGCGAACAAGAAACTCATGAGATCGTGAGCGAATGGTATTTGTTATCGAATACGGATGCGTCCTTAGTCCCTGCATCTTTAACGGCGTTATGTTATTATCGTCGTTGGAATATGAAATGTATTTCAAGCAGATGAAGAGTACCGGGTTGGAGATGGAACATTGGCAACAAACAACAGGTTCGGCAATTATGCTCCGTTTATTAGTGGCGTCAATGGTGTTGATACTTATTTGGCAATTACAACGATTATCAACTCCCGAATCCATCGACTTTAAGGATTTACTTGTTCGTTTGAGCGACAAAACGCATAAACGCAAAAAGCCTTATACGACGGGCATTTTACTTTCGGGGTTCTTTGTTTTGCTGCGAATATTTGATTTTTTGGAATCGTGTAACTACGACATCGACAAGATCAAAAAAATTCGCAACATGATTCGGCGGGTTATCCCTCCTTAGGTGGGTGTAGGAAATACGAACTGCTTCATAAATACTTCTATGAGATTCTAACAAATTGCAACACAATCTTTCGTATTACAACACGAAAAAGGTACGCAAAAAAAAACAAAAAAAGTTACCTCGAATACAAAACGAGACCAAGTTTTTGTATATTCTACCTTCACCGTTCTCCCATTTCGCGTCAAAATTCCCAACCCCAAAATAATTCTGTCCTGAAACATACTCCAAACAAAAAATATCCCCCCAAAACCAACTTTTTCCAGAAAAAATGTGTAGATATACTTTGAACGGCATGAAATTACCTCTTTTTTTAATAGACACAACTAAAAAAATTAGTTTTGTTGTTAAAAACAAGAACTTACGAATAATTTTAGAGGTTCTCTATTAAAAATAAGAGGTAATTTCATGCCGTTCAAAGTATAGGAGGGAGTTGATTCGAGATTCAAAATTTCTTACAATATTATCAATGGGATGGATTTTATCGAATTTTATTATCTTAACAACATCTATGACTAAAAGCAAACATGAAACTATCCCGAACAGTGACCACAAGCAACCATTTTCCATTTTGAAAACGGTTACTATTTGTGTTGGAGTTGTTCTGTTTTGTCTGCTCAATATTGTGGTTTTGCTGAACGCCGAATCATTAGTTCCCGACGAGCGAACCCAACGTCTTCTTTGGTTCCGTTTGAATCCGGAATTTTGGGCGAATTGGTTTTCGTTGACTCTTTGGATTCTTGTATCAGGATTTATTGTATCGACGGTTCTTCGCCTACCGGTCATTCAACAATATCTTAAATTATTGACACAGCTATCTTTTCCGCAACCGGTCTTGTTTATCCGGTGGGCAGAATATTTAAATCAATATCCATTGGAACGACGTTTTTTATCGTTTCTCCAAATCGGCAAACATTTATTTTTGTATTGTATTCGTCCACAAAATATTCCCACCTTGGTTTTGTGTTTATTTGCCTTGATTTCATGCCGAATCGTTTTAGTCAATACTGCATGGGGAGATATTCTCATGAAAGTTGCCTATCAATACTTTATTTTTATTCCTAAAATTCCCCGCCGGATTGTTCAGGAATTTTATACCATTCCATTGACAAATCTCCTTGTTACGGGAACGATTTCATGGAAGTTGATTTTAACTATTACTCTCGCTTTTCTTACTATTGCCGGTTGTATTCGGTATGGTCAAAAAATCAAACGTTCCCCGCACCGAAAAGAACAAACAAATTTATTGATTCGCTATTTTATTATTACAGCAGTTTTTACTGTAACGTTTTATTTTGCTCACTATCTGTTATTTCTGATTTATACAGTATTTCATGTTGTTTATCTGCCATTTGCTTATTTGGATAAACAATGTCATGGAATACGTTTTGCCCTCTTTCGTTTCTATGACGAATATACTGTTATCCCGTTCTATGTTTTTTTGAATGAAGGTATTTTAACACAAAAACTAATTGTATCTGTCATTTGTTACATCATTATTCTATGCGGAACTTACTTTTATTTTCGCCGGATATTTTATTCGCCGAATCGTTGGAAAAAACTTTATAAGACTTTTCGTATCATCCTCTTCCCGTTTCTAATTTTTTATTTCATTTTTCATCAAATCATCAATAGTATTTTGTCGCAAATATCTACGGGGATGTTCCATATTTATCACCAGATTGTCCGAATACCGTCTAATGTGTGGGATTGTATCTATTTTGCGCCGTGTTATTTCCTTTATTACAGCGTTACGACATGGAAACTTCTTGTTGCGCCGATTCTTCTTTTTGTTTTTCTTGTTGGACTCTACCTGAATCCTTTTCGGCGGTATTTTAAGTCGGTTCCGTTTTCACCGATACTTTTTTACGTAACATTTTGGACAATTCTTTTTTGTACCTGTTTTTTCGTTTTGATTTGGAAAATTATTTTATTTATTCTTTTTATTGCAATCGTTTACTATATTATTCAATGTGCTGTTCAATTACAAAAAATTAAAATAATATTATCACAGAAATTCAAAAGGATATTATATTACCTGCTTATCTATTTTCTCATACTATTTGATATTGCTACGATTAGTTGGGATATTTTTATTTCGTTCAGATATTACCGAGAGCTCTATTTATTTTTCTTTTACAGACCCATAATAACATTCTTTCTGACCGGTCAGGTTTCTTGGTTACTACCGGTTCCCGCTATCACGGTTTTAGGAGTCTTGTTTACCTTCATCAACGTTTTCCTGTTGAAACGTCCGTTGACAGTAAAAATAAAAGCGACTTTTCCGCAGATTGTGTTTTTTATAAGTTTTATTGTAATTATAATTTTACTTGATACAATATGTTTCGTTTACGTGTTTATTCCAGATACAAAAATTCAATGGACGGATATTCGGTTTTTACCTCAATGGGCATTATTGATACCATTATCATTTATAACGCTCTCACTTTCCGGATTATGGATGATGCGTTCTCCAAAAAAGGTTCTTCTACCATTGATCATTTCAATAATCATTTGTATTTCCAATACAACAATTGCCGCCGAAAATCGGATTACATTGATTGAACCGGCAAAATTTGTTTCCTCGCGGGATGTCCGTTTGACTGCCAATAATGAATCACGTCAATCCGGCGGCGGTTATATTGCAGAACCTAAAATTGTCGATTGTTTTGCGGCAATGGAGTACAAATATACGGGCGGTCGTTTCAAAGATCAGCCGATTCGTTTTCGATTGAGGATGCCGCAAAAGATTAAACCGAACCAAAAATATCCGCTGATAATTTGGTTTCACGGTCAGGGCGAGAGTAGTAACGATAATACCCGGCAACTTGCACATCTTCAAAAAACGATGGAATTTTTCGCCGGTTCGAATCAGCGTGATTTTTTCATGTTGGCGACACAATGTCCTCAGGACAATAACCATTGGGAACGCTCTCTTTCCAAAGACGACGATAAAGGTGATGCGCCGCTTACCATTACCGGTGAAATTCTTGAAACAATTATTCAGGAATTTCCGATTGATGTGAACCGGATTAGTATTACAGGTGCATCCTCCGGCGGAAGTGCAGCTTGGGAATTTGTACGCCAACATCCTCGCCGTTTTGCAGCATTAGCTCCCGGTTCCGGTCGTCCGCCGCAAGTCGCAGAGCCGGAACCATTTTTAGGGACGGTTATTTGGGCATTTAATAATCGCGACGATAAAGGAACGCCTTTTGGAGAAACAGAACGATTTATTGAAATTATTAATGCGAATGGCGGAAATGCTTCTTTAACGCTTTATGAAGTTTCCGGTCATGATGCATGGACTCCGATGTTACGTGATGAAAAAATTATTGGTTGGTTAATTTTACAAAATCTTGCTAAGCCGGGACCGCCGCAAGGAATTGTCTGCCGTCCTCTTTCAAAAACAAAACAATTCTTGATGTTTGGATTGCCGGTCTTGATTATTGTTTCCTGTACCGTATTGTCCTTTTTGTATCGAAACCATAAGGAGCATGTATGAAAATATTGATTCGTTTTTTATTAATTGTGATTTTAATTGTTTCACTTTGTATTCTTGGTTACCGTGCCGTTTATGATTTCAATCTCATTCGCAGCGGCGGCACATTTGTTATACAAAAATCAACGCCGGACGGTTATGATTTTTTATTACGGATTCCTCGCGGTTACAATGATTATTCCGGTAAACAACCGCTTCTGATTTATTTACATGGAACCGGTGAATCCGGAAAAGATATTAACACATTAAAAAACAAAGACCCATATTTTTTGTCTCAAAAAATATTTAAGGATCAGGAAACAGCATTGTTTCCTTTTATCTGTGTAACACCTGTTTGTGATACGAAACGATGGGAACCTTATCGAGTGATTGCAATGCTTGATCAAGTATTATCGGAAACAAAATACCGTTTTCAAATAGATCCGTCGCGGATTTATCTGACCGGTTACAGTATGGGCGGTTTTGGTACATTTGAAACGGCAATGGAATATCCGGAACGTTTTGCCGCGATTGTTCCTGTTGCCGGAGGCGGTGAACCGGATCGGGCAATAAAGTTACAACATGTTGCAACATGGGTTTTTCACGGCGATAATGATCAAACGGTTCCGCTTGCCAGCTCTGATCTTGTAGTGAAATCAATGCAAAAACTTAATCATCGGAATGTCCGTTTGACAACAATTAAAGACGGCGGGCATGGTATTGCCGAAAAGGTTTATTCTCGTTCCGAATTATATTCATGGTTATTACGACAAAAATTATTCAACGACCGCACGGGAAGCAATTCTGGCAACTTCGTCAATAGTCGTCCGTCCCGATAAGACTTTGCCGATTCCGTCATCGCGTAGAAGCTGCATACCGAGTTTTGACGCTTCTTCACGAATTGTTGTTGCGTTTGCCCGATCCTGAATCAATTTACGAATGGAAGGTTCAACCGTTAAAAGTTCAAAAAGTCCGATTCGCTCATGATAACCGCTTTGTCGGCAAAATTCGCAGCCGGCTCCTTTTTT
Organism: Planctomycetaceae bacterium; assembly: GCA_031288765.1. Lineage (GTDB taxonomy): Bacteria > Planctomycetota > Planctomycetia > Pirellulales > Thermoguttaceae > WRKP01. The sequence goes on along the minus strand of JAITQV010000489.1, from coordinate 10,743 downwards.
GTACGTTCCCGACGTATCAACAGGCAGTCCAATTCGTAACAATTCATCGCCCGGTTCGTAAGATACGGAACATTGCGGACAATTCTTTCGAACTAAACGTTGCGCTAATACGGCAATCAGGGAACTGGCGACAAGGTAAGGTTCGATGCCAAGATCAAGAAGCCGCGTAATTGCGCCGGCGGCATCGTTGGTGTGAAGTGTTGAAAAAACCATGTGACCGGTCAAAGCGGCTTGAATTGCCATGATTGCCGTTTCCTGATCACGAATTTCTCCAACCATAATAATATCCGGGTCTTGACGTAAAATGTTACGTAATCCACGTGCAAAAGTTAATCCTTTCTTTTCGTTAATTTGTGTTTGACTAATTCCTTCCAGTTGGTATTCAATCGGGTCTTCCAACGTGAGAGCGTTCCAGTCAACGGTATTGATGGCTTGAAGGGCGGCATAAAGCGTGGTGCTTTTACCGGAACCGGTCGGTCCCGTTACAAGAATGAGACCATGTTCCAAATGAACCAAATCACGAAATTTTTGTAAATTCTCTTTGTCCATGCCGAGTTGATCGAGCGTGTATAATCGTGCGCTTTTATCGAGAAGCCGTAACACCACACGTTCACCATGACTGGATGGAAGTGATGCAATCCGAAGATCAATGAGCCTGTCTCCCATCTGAACAGTTGCACGCCCGTCCTGTGGTAACCGTTTTTCGGCGATATTCATTCGACCAATAATTTTGATACGGCTAACTACTTCATCCTGCAATTTTTTTGGCAGTCTAAACGTATCAAAAAGAACACCGTCAATACGAAATCGTACAACAAGTTCCTCTTCGGAAGGTTGAATATGAATATCCGATGCGCGGGCTTTAACGGCATCGAAAAAGATCAAATTTACGAGACGGATAACCGGTGCGCGTCCTTGTGTATCAAGAAGGTCTTCACGAGGAGCAATTTTTTCAATATCAGCAAGAACAGATTCACGGTCAAATGTTTCAACAAGGTCTTGCGTTTGGCTTTCCTGTTGCTGATAGGCTGTATTTATCGCAGCGAAAATATGTGATGACCGTGCAAAAATCGGTCGAACCGGACGGTTCAAAAAACGTGAAACAATATCAAGCAATGGATACGATTCCGTTTTACCAATAAGAACGGGAAGAATATTGTCGTCATCAGCGAGACCAAGCAAACAATGTTGACGAGCAAAACGTATCGGAATTTTCCGAATAAAAGCCGCCGACGGCGGACGTTCCCCAATACCGTGCAAAAATTCCAATCCAAGTGATTCCGCCAGCACTTGAAGTTTTAGGTCAGATTCGGAAAGAAGAACATCAGACATAGATATTATTGAATCAAAAAAAAATTATTCCATGACCAGAGGTCGGCTTTGCGGGAGAGTTGTCCGAATTTGTGCCGAGCGGGCATCTTGATCAGAAAGATATTTTAAATCTTTGAATTTATCGTCGCGTAAAATAATCGGTTTCAAAAAAACGAAGAGCGAAGTATTTTTTTTGTTGTCGTTTTCCGTCGAGGCAAGATATTTGAGAATTGGGATTTTGTCCAAAAATGGCAAACCGGTTCGACCTGCTTCAATATCACGCCGATTTAAACCGCCGACAATCACCGTATAACCATCTGGAATTGTAACAACGCTGGAAACCTGATCAACATGACGCGGCGGCGGCAAATTGGCGTTTGTCGAAGATGTACCAAAATTACTGAACTCCACTGCAAATTCCAATTGTAATTGTTCACTATCGCCGATGTGTGGCGTTACGACAATTGTTGTGCCGGCATCTTGGTTACCGCCGAGACTGGTGGATTGAACAACTTGAGACGAATTGACACTGGTGTACGGAATACTCTGAACACTTTGGAGTCGCCCCTCTTCATTGTCATTGATAAGCAGCCGCGGTGAAGCAACCACTTTTGCACGGGAATTACTCGATAACGCTCGAACAATTACATCCGCCATATCAGGATCAACTAATGTTCCATTAAAACCAAGACCCGGTAACAGTGCCAATGCTCCGCTCACCGGATCAGGTGTACTTAAACCAAAGGAACTGAATCCGAATAAACGTTTTTCCCCTTTTCGATCGCCGCCGCTGATTTCAACACCGAGCATAAAATCGTTACTCGTATCAAGCGTTACAATTTTTGCTTCAATTAAAACCTGCGGACTGCGCCGGTCAAGGAATTTAATTAACGTTGCATAATGCTCTTGAATCTGCGGTTCGGCTACGACAATGATTGTATTCGTTTTTGTATCGGCAGTAATGCGGACATCGGTGTCGAGTAATGCGCTCAACATGCTTACCGGCACACCTTCCGGTAACGAAGTATTCGTTTGAGATTCCGAAGTTGTTGATGCGGAAATTGCTGATGTGGTTGTTGATAATGCGGTTCCTTCTGCCGGAACATCGGGTGTTAGTTGCGGAAGCGGTTCATCCGGTTTTAAGGGAAATGTTACAGCACCGCCAATATGATTAAACGACCCTTGCGAACCGGGCAATGTTTTTCGTAACGTATCACGGTCTCGTGTTTGAGTATTAAATCCTGTTCCTTGCCGTAATGCGGTCAATGTCGTCATCACTTCATCCACAGTTGTATTATTCAATTTGTAAAATTGTATCGGACTTTGTTTTTGTGTCGCCGGAATATTCATACGCTTTGCAATTTCAACAATCTGTTGATGAATTTCCTTTGTTGTCGAAACAACAAGTGAATTATCATTTCGATTCACAATAGAACGATAAGCAATTTTTTCCTGAAGAGGATCAAGCATACTCTTCACCAAAGTATCAATATCGCGGGCATCAATATATTGAAACGTATAGAGTTCCGTTGTTTGATTCGACGGTACGTCAAGACTTTCGATCAATTGTTTTGTCGCAACAATATCTTCGGCAAGTCCGGTTAGAATCAATTGATTCGTTCGCGGATCGGAGGTAATATTGATTTTTATTGCTGTTGCCGCCGTTCCGCTTACCTGACTCCGTGCTTGTAAAATTGCCGTAATCTGACGGCTCAATGCCGCGGCGTCAATATTTTTGACTTCTAGAAATTCTGTTTTAATGGTCGGTTTGGGAACATCCAATGTTTTAATCAGTTCTGTTACTTTAATAACATTAACGGCATAGTCGGAAACGATCAGTGTGTTGGATTCCTTAACAGGCGTACATAAACTACCTTGCGGAGTCAGAAACGGCTGAATCAATTGTTGTACTTGTGTTACATCGGCATGTTCCAATGTGAAAATTTGCATCACCGGCGTTGCTCCGCCGTGTTCCTTTAATATTTGTTGCGCATTTCCCTGCGGTGCCAGTGTTCCAAGTTGCGCAACAGGAATTATCCGTTTCCAGCCCGGAACATCCGCATCGACGATGGTCAATTCCTTCATTTTTAACGCACTTTGAAGTACCTGCATGAGCGAATCAACCGGAATATCACCGGTTGTCCGAAGCCGAATTTTCTTGTTGGCGATTGCTTCGTCAAATAAAATTTTTAATTGTAACCGTTGCGAAATATATTCTACCAAAACCTCTAAATCCACTTCATTCGGAAAATTAAGCTGAACAAGTTCTTCATCAACATTTTTCTGTTGCGGAATATTTTGCGGCGGCGGAAGTTGACGAAGCGGCGGCGCAGGAATATTGGGTTGAAGAGCGGGGGGATTTTGCGCAATAAGATACCGTTGATTGTATTGCGGAACTTGTGTATTAGGAACAAACTGAATCCGGGCATTCTGTTGGTTCGGTTGAACCGCCTCAAATTGAATCGGTTGATTAACGTTCGGTTGTCCGCCGTCGGTTTGTGCGGTCAGGAAAACACGCGGAGGAGTTACGTTATCGGGCGCATAAAGTTGACGTTGAGGCTGAGTGGGATACGGATAGGAAGGGTAGGATGTTTGTGGATATTGAGCGCAAAGAGGAATGGTCATTCCTCCAAATATTATACAAAAAATAATGAAACGAAGTATAAACATTTTTTGATCAAATTATTGTAGTGTTAATGGCGCGGGCGGAGCTAATGTTGGTACAGGAATGGGATATTGGGGAATGGTTGATGACGGCGGAAAAACAGGAGTCGGAGCCGGATTTGCAGAGGAGACTGGGGTGGGTGGCTTGGTTGTGTCCGAAATAAAAGAAACCGGCAACGTTTCATTTGATATTTTTCCACAAGCAACTTGTTCCTTTGCCCAAGAAACCCAATCGGGACGAGTATCAATAAAAATAAGTTGTTCCAATAAATTTCGTGTCCGCACATTGGATTTATCCTGACACCAAGAAACCCGTGCCAGGTTTCCTACGATTTCAGGATGATTCGGACACAACACATTCGCCATTTCATAAGCGTCAACCGCTTGTTCCAATTTACCGACCCGTTCCATAACCATTCCCATATTATTGTACGGTTCACCGCGTTGCGGCATCACTTTCGTCGCATATTCAAACTCCCAAGCGGCAAGATAATTTTTACCCTGATCAAAATAAAGCCGTCCGAGATTATTATGGGCAGGACCAAAATCAATATCCTTAATCAGGGCTTCCTTAAAATGTTTTTCGGCTTTATCAAATTTTCCTTTTGCCAATGCTTCAAGACCGTGTTGATTTTGTTTCGCGGCGGCTTCGGTATCATGACGCGGATTCACCATAACCGTTTCATATTTCGGCGTAGTGGTACTCTTCGAAACGCAACCGGCAACAATCATGAATACAACGATGATAAAATGAAAGGACTTCATGGCAGCAAAATCAAACAATTCACTAAAAATACAATTTCAATAATGCGAATATTACGGAGAATAGATAGTATTTGTCAAGACCAATTCTGCATTCCAAATTTCGGGACCGGTTTCCGACGCGGAAGAACGCGGCGCATGAAGACGTAAGTCCATTGTTTCCAGACGGTTCTGGGTTGAAAGAGTATGAAGAAATCGAATTAACTGTTCCATTGTTACCTCCCGAAATTCGAGGTGGGACGGTTGTTCCAGAAAGGGAGTTTTTTCAAATCGTTTTGCGGAACGGGGTTCAACCCGCACCAATTTTCCCGCAGGAATCTCCGCCTGAACCATTGCAGATTCTACAGATTGTGCAATTTGCGCCGTTGAACTCATGTTACCGGAAATCAATTCCGGCTTCTTTTTGAGTTCAATAATACGCTTGGACAATTCTTGACACGTTTTAGCATTGCTTGCCGCTTCCAACGCCGACCGATGCGAACGCCCTAATTCACCATAAAGAAAAAAAACAAGTATTAATAAACCGGTTAAAATCAGTAACGGTAACCGGTTTTCCGGTAACATCAGGAATTTAAGTAATTTCATTGTTTTTCCTCTGCATCTTGTCGTACAATAGTAATCCGGACGGAAACACCGTTCGAACCGGTTTGTTGCGTACTGGGCGGTTCAACGGCAAAACCGCCGTTTTCTAATGCCGTTGCAATAATTTCCGCGTCACCATGAACCTGAAGTTGACCATCAAGCCGAATATCGTTTTGTTCGATACGAATTTCAGGAAACCGATACCGGACTTTGGGCGGAAGCGATTGCAGAACTTTCAGTAACGGAATCAATACCGATTCACGTTGCGGTAAATCAGCAGTGTTTTCCCGCTGTGCCGACATTTTTTTATATTCACTCTCCAAACGAGTCCGAAAACCCGTTTGAATTTTTTGTTCCGGCAACGCTTCCCGAAACGCTTTTTCCTGCTCCTGCCGGAATTGTGTTTCAAGGCGGCTGTACTGAAATCCTCGTACAAAGAAAACTAAACATAATGCCGCAAAAAATGCTGCAGTTCCCCAAAGCAGTGTTCGAATTGATTTACCAAGAACCCGATCTGTTCCCCGCATTGTTAATTGATCACGGCAAAAGTTCCACCACGCCTTCTGTTTTCGTGCAAGAATTAATTGACTTTGCCGGACTATCGCCTGTTGAAAAATATTTTCCGATTCAATATTCTCTGCCAACTTGACTCGCGGTATTATTTCAATAATTTGCCGTAGTTCGTCCGGTAAATGAATGGAAGCAACTTCAATATCAATATCGCGTGTTTGGATTTCTAATGTCAAAGCCCGGTGAAGTGCTTCGGGAGTTTTGTCGAGTAATTGCCATGAAATCGGTAAACCGTCCGGTCTCAAAAGGAAAAACTCAATTCGATTGTCAAAAAATTCGTCGTCAAATGTCCAAATCAAAGACCGGATTTTATTTTCGGAATTTTTTAGTTGTTGTACTAAATATTGTGCAACGAGAATAGAATAGGGAACAATATCTTGTATAAGAATTTGATATGTTGACAATTCATCAAGAAATAGTAACAATTTTTGATGATCAATGATTCCGGCGAAGCGTCCTTGATCGTGTTGCAAAAAATCTGCGGTAAACTGTTCTGCCGGAATTGGGACGTATTCTTCCAATTCATAAATCATTGCCTGCCGGTTTGCCGACGAGTCCGCAGGCAACGAAACCGTAAGAACATCATGTGAACAGGGCGCAAGCAAAACAGGTTCCGCATTATATTCCTGTTCCAAAAAAACTTTAGCAATTGCCTTCGCAAGCGATGTTTCATCATCGGACTGCACAGAAAAAGACGTTACCGCATCTCCGGTGATCTGAAAAATCGTTGCGCAATTATCTGAAGGAATAATAAGCCAGATGACGGAAGAACTATTCATTGGGACATAGGTTTTGCGGATTATTTTCTGGGGTACACATTGCTCGCGATGTTAATTGAAACCATTTTGGGTACAACAAATTGAAGGGATCAAATTTCATCGCATAGGAAAAAGCTGCGCCGGCAAAATTATAATTTTTTGTATCATAGAGGCAATGTCCACGAGTTGCCAAAAACGCGGCAAACTCTTGCGCAGGTGTTAATGATACTAAAAACTGTCCGCTTTGCTTTTCATATTCCGTCAACTGAAAGGGCCACGTGTAGTAATACTCATCTGGAAAAGAAGAAATACCATTGCCGGAACCTTCAATATTGAAACGATTTTTACCATCGTCCCAACGCATAAACAGATGCCCTTTGGTCTGAACAAGATACAAAGGATAACCAAGCCGCCGCCCAACAGCAACATACAGAACCGGCATTGAAGCACAGGTTCCGCCATTCGAATCATCAATCATGCCGTGAATAAACAAATCTTTAGAGTTTGTAAAATCCACATTAAAGATTCGTTCAGGATTGTATTTGACGCCGCAATCTTCCTGTAACACTTGAAGAAGCATTTCCGCACGGTAATAAGTTTCGGAATGGTGATAATGTTCGGCAAAACGCGGATCCGTAACACGATAAAGATGTCGTTCTGTTTCAAATTGAACACGTTTTGCCCATTCATCAAGTCTGGCAAGACAACGGTTAATATCAATACCATATCCGCCTGGTAAATTTTGGATACAAAGAAGATTCATCTCTGCAATATCCACCTCTGACATTTTTGCAACAGAAAACCCCGTCAATTCCTGCAAACTTTGGGCTTGACGTGAAAAATTTTTGAGAGCATAATGTGGAACAAATTTTTGTTGCGGAATAGGTTGTTTAAGAACAACAGGTTCTGCGATTTTAGAGGGACGATAAAATAAAAATAAACCAACAATTGCAATAATCCCAATCAGCAATAAAATAAATGTAGATACGAAAATGGGAATTCTTCGTCGTTTTGATGATAAATTTACGGTTTTATTTTTTCGGTTCTGATGTTTTTGCGACATAATTAAAATTGTTCCAATTTTCTTTGTTTACTAAAAATTACCCGAAGTAATTTCAATTTACAACAATCATTCCGTCTGATTATTTTTCGGAAACCATTTTATTTGTCCATTGGAATAGTCCACTTTGCCAACAAGTGATGTACCGACAAAAATGTCATATTGACCTTCAAGATGATTTAGGACTACAATGTTACTGGTATTAATTGTTTTTGAAAAAGGATGATACGGCATGTAGTATTCTTTAAGCGTAATCTTTCTTTGCTGTAAATTATATTCCGCAACAAAAAAACGTGAATGCGACCATGGAGGATGATCAAGAAAACGAACTAAAGCATAATCTCTTACCCCGTCATTTACAATTGATATTCCTTCAAAATTACAGTACTCCAACGGAACAAAACGTGATAAAAATAAACAAGTCACCAAAAGAAAAGTCATAATGAAAAACAAAAGGCTGATAATATACATATAAAGCGTATAATACATTGTTTTTACTTTAACTATTGTCTTTTCACTAATCATAACCACAAAAAATAATAAATAGATTAATTTTTCTGTATTGGACTACTTAGTTTCTGTTAATTTTACGTTTTTTACAGGCATAGCGGCATGGTCCCCTAACTGTTTTGATAATAATATTACAATGCATGAAAAAATATCGAACGAAAACAAAAAGGACTATTTCATATTCATCCTTCTGCCGTATATGTATTACCCAGACAATACTGAATATCGTTACCAATAAGAACCAGAAGAACCACTTCCTCCTGAACTTTCTGCCGATGAACCTGATCCAGACGAAGAAGAACCACTCGAACTCCCCGATGGTCCCACACAAGAGTCATAGGAACCTACAGAACTCCCACTCGAACCACCAGCACATGAACCACCACTATTGGAATTATTACCTCCGTTAGCGGTAACGATACTTTTACAAAGTGCTATATGCTATAGGATGATCGCCGGAATACCATGCTGTTGCATTAAGAATTTCACCAGTCCAACGCATCCATTCAGATTGAGCATACGATGCACAATTGTTAGCATAACAACCATATCCGTTTCCTAAAGTCGGTTTATAATCACACACTTGCGTACAACGTTCACACGAATGTCCACGTTTAAGTTCCGCATCTATTTGTACTCCACTACTTTTTGCAGTTCCATATCCTACCATCCAACGTCCGTAAGTATGTTCATTGCCAGATGACAAATCTTTTGCATACATCCAACAATGGGAACTTTCGCATCTTATACATAATAAGAATTTCGTTTTTACTGATTTATTTTTACAACATTGCGTTGCAAGATCATAAATAGTCTTATCACAACACCCCTGTGTTGTAGGATCATATTCGGCATTGTCGCAACATGCCAATCCAGAAGGATCATTATAAGTAATTGTATTACTAGAAACATAACGGTAAACATTTACATCACCAGCTTCGTATTCTATCGGGTCACGTGAAATGAATCGACCAACCTCTGGACTGTAGTATGCCGAGATGGTTTGGGTAAAAAATCCGAAAATGACACCAAAAGTCAAAAACGCTAAAGTCTTATTTAGTCGCATGTTAAGTCTCCTAAATTGCAAAAAGGAAAAAGTTAAAATCCAACATTACAGACGATTTTACCAAAAAAAGTTTTTCAATGCAATGGTTGTTAAGGAGGAAGAAAAATTATTTTCCCATGCTGATAGTGATTTGTTCTTCAAAGCCGTCGAATTGGATTGTAACTTGTTTTCCTTCGATTTTAATAATGCGTGCTGTGCCGGGATCGTTTTCAAAGGTTTCGCCGGATTTAAGTGTAACATACTTTCCCGAAGGAATTTTGAACATTGCCGTCGGTTCTCCGCGATCTACTGCGGTTGCCATGAGTTGTGCTTTCAATTTCGGCGGGTCTGGTTTTATCACCGTTGGCGGCGGTGGCGGAGGAGGATCAAATACCGGACGTTGAAGCGGTATGTGCCAGACTGCGGCAAATTCCGCTATCGGCGGAAGTTCCGTTTTCTTCTTTTCATCACGTAACACGGGACGGCGAACAGGATCACGACTGCCTGATTCTACAGTCACAGGCGCAATTAAAACGTACAATATCAATCCGGCAGCAAGATACCAAAGTAAAGAACCCGTTACAAATAAAATTGTATTCAATCTTAAAACATGCATCAGAGATAATAGAGGAAAATATTAAGGAGTGAATTTATAAAATCAATAGGAACAGAACTTACCAATAAAATGTTTCGATATCATTTCCCGTTGCGGATTCCGTTGTACGAATATCAAGACGCCCCCAAGATCGGTGATCATTACTCGTAACCGTCCAAAGTGAATGACAACGGCTCCGATCCGTCAAAACCCTTCGAAACTCACGGCGGTCACGATCCGGAACATCAACCTCTTTCAATAATTGTTCAAAATTCCAGTCCGGATTTTCCTGACGAAGTTCAATCAAGCTTGTAACCGATTGCGGCGGCGCAACCAATTCACAAATTACCCGTAATGTTTCTGTATCCGCCCGATTGATATTCAACAATCCGTTTCCCCAACATGTGATTTGTTCACCAAGTTGCGTTAATTGTAAATAATTTTTGTCCGGGTTATTCGTAAATGTTGAAAAATCATAAACCTGTCCCCAAGACGCAAAAGCCGGCGGATAAGTATTTGTTTTCGTTGCGCGTGAATCCGGACGTAACCGTAACTGCCAAACGGCGGAATCCGTAAAAACCGCTTGGCGAACCGCCGACATATCACTGTTACGGAAAACAGTGTTAAGATTCAATTTCGCCTGTTCGTCTGAAAGCATTAATAAAAAAGTTTGATCACCCAATTTCACTGTTGTCTGTAACGTCGGCGATAAAACTCCGTCATGCAGTTCTACTGTTCGTAACAAAATTTCTGCCCGATTCAAAATAGCCTGCCGACAACTGATTTCACCCCAACGCCGCTGCATCTCTGCTTGCTTTTTAGCAACGATTATTGATTGATCAAGACTTCGCCGTGCCATTCCCGCAGAAAGTAATACCGCAATTGT
>JAITQV010000445.1 GCA_031288765.1 Planctomycetaceae bacterium | reverse complement strand
AACATTTCACCCCTTTTATTTTTATGCAGCGAATCATGCTCAAATCAAAAATCCACCGAGCAACCTTGACCGGTACGGATCTTGATTACGAGGGAAGTATTACTATTGATCCGATTCTTTTGGAAGCGGCAGATATTTTGCCGCATGAACAGGTTCACGTTTTGAATCTCAACAACGGCTCCCGAATTATTACCTACGCAATCGAAGGCGAACGCGGTTCGGGAACAATGCTTCTCAACGGACCTGCGGCGCGTGCCGGAATGATTGGCGATGTGATTGTGATTTTAACTTATACCCATGTTGACGAAAAAGAACTCGCTCAGTACAAACCAACAATCATTAAAGTCGATAAATTTAATCATATCAACTAATCGTATCAATGCAAAATATTAAAATATTGTTATATTGTTAAACACCATGCGTGAATTACCGAAACTCAATGCGGTTGCTGTTGACGACGAACCCGAACCGAAACCGGAAAGAGATAGAGATATTGTTCCGTATCTTATTGTTATTACTACAATATTATGTCGTCTCATTCTTGATTGTTGCAATGTTCCGGCACCGCTGATTACTTCGTGGCAAAGTTGGTGGATTACTATTACGGTTATGGCATTAACGGGAAACTTTGTCCTTCCCTATTTAGAGAAACAATACGGCAATGAAAAAATTACGGAAAAAATACGGCAATATTATATTTGTCTCTGCGTATCACTTTGGGAGCTTTTAGCAGTCGATAACTATTTTCCGCTCTTCACGCTTACCATTTTAACCGTTTTGACGACTTCTCACATTTTTCAATTCCTTTTAGCAAGAAAGAAATGACTCAATATCTTGAAGCCCAAGCCGGACGTATTACGCCGGAAATGATTACTGTTGCCGAACAGGAATTTCTGGAACCGGAATTGATCCGCACGGAAATTGCCGCCGGACGGCTTGTGATTCCGGCGAATAAAATTCATCTGGCAAAAAAACTTCAACCTATTGGTATCGGTATTGCCCTGCGTACAAAAATCAATGCAAATCTCGGCAATTCCGCGTTGACCGGCGATTCGCAATGCGAAATTGCCAAAGTTCGCTATGCGGTACGGTATGGAGCCGATACGGTAATGGATTTGTCAACCGGTTCTGAAATTGATTTGTTACGGCAACGGATTATTGATGAGGTTACGGTTCCGGTCGGGACGGTTCCGTTGTATCAGGTTTGCGAACAACTTGACGATATTCTCGACATGACACCGCAGAATTTTCTGGACGCGGTGGAACATCAGGCAAAACAAGGTGTTGATTATATGACCATTCACGCCGGATTGTTACAAGAACATCTGCCGTTGACGGAACAACGATTAGCGGGAATTGTTTCACGCGGCGGAAGTTTGACGGCAAAATGGATGGTTGCTCATAAACGTGAAAATCCCTTTTATGAACATTTTGATGACCTTTGTGAAATCATGAAGGAATACGATGTTTGCTGGAGTATTGGCGATGGTTTGCGACCCGGTTGTTTGCATGACGCTTCCGATGCCGCCCAATTCGGCGAACTCGATGTCATGGGTCGGCTGGCTGTTCGGGCGTGGAAAATTGGTTGTCAGGTGATGATTGAAGGTCCCGGTCATATTCCGCTTGACCAAATTGAAACGAATATCAAACGGCAAATTGAAGTGTGTCATGGTGCGCCGTTTTACGTACTTGGTCCGGTTGTTTGCGATATTGCTCCGGGTTACGATCATATTACCAGCGCAATCGGTGCAACACTTGCCGCGTTTCACGGTGCGGCAATGCTGTGTTATGTAACACCGAAAGAACATCTCGGTCTGCCGAACATGGAAGATGTCCGGCAAGGTGTGATTGCGTACAAAATTGCCGCTCATGCCGCCGATGTTGCACGGCAACGTCCCCGCGCCCGAGAACGTGATGACGCTTTGTCACGCGCCCGGTTTGCGTTTGACTGGGAAGAACAATTCCGGCTTTCACTTGACCCCGAACGAGCAAAAGAATATTATAATGAATCACGAAAAAGTGTTGCCCGAAACGATAACAGAAACGATAACACTTGTCCAAACCCAAATAATGAATCGGAAAAAACCGAAAAATATTGTACGATGTGCGGTCCCAAATTCTGCGCGATGAAAACAACTCAGGAACTAAGATTGCTGCAACAGAAAAAGTAAACAGGTTTGTCTTTTTTCCGAACTTCAATTGATTCGTTGTACGTTTATTGACAATAATGTATCATTTTAATCTTTTTGTAATTTTAATTTCCCCATGACAGAAAAACAACCCGCACCGCCGTCTTCCGCTCCGCCTGTTACGTCGTCGAAAACCCGCAATCTTGGCGATGTGTTGCAAGAATTTGGTCAACATTGCCGTTTGATGCAGGAAGAACTTGGTAAAATTATCATTGGTCAGACTCCGGTGATTCAACAAATTTTCGCAGCGATTTTTACTCGCGGACATTGTCTTTTGGAGGGAGTTCCGGGTTTGGCGAAGACGTTAATGGTAAGTACGATTTCGCAAATTCTTGATATTGAGTTTAAGCGGATTCAGTTTACGCCGGATTTAATGCCTTCCGATATTACCGGAACAACTGTTCTTGACGAAGACGAAAACGGACGCCGGAATTTTCGTTTCGTTGAAGGTCCTGTTTTCACGAATATTTTACTGGCGGACGAAATTAACCGTACACCGCCCAAAACGCAAGCCGCATTGTTGCAAGCGATGCAGGAACGCGAAGTAACCGTCGGTCAGACAACTTATCAATTACCCGATCCTTTTTTCACTATTGCAACACAAAATCCCATTGAACAGGAAGGAACATATCCGTTACCGGAAGCGCAGCTTGACCGGTTTATGTTCAATATTAAGATTGATTATCCGTCGCTTGCCGAAGAGGAAAAAATTTTAGCAACAACAACCCGTAATGAACGTGTGGAGATTCGTAAAATTTTGAGCGGTAAAGTGATTGTTAATCTTCAAAAGCTGGTTAATAGTGTTGCGGTAAGTCAGTATATTATTCAATATGTTGCCCGTCTTGTTCGGGCGACACGTCCGCGTGACGAATTGTCTCCGAAATTTATCAAAGATTTGGTTGATTGGGGAGCGGGTCCGAGAGCTGGGCAATATTTGATTCACGGCGGCAAAGCGCTTGCGGCAATGGAAGGGCGGTTTTCGGTGGCGATTGATGATATTCGGGCATGTGCGGTTCCGGTGTTACGGCATCGAATCAGTACGAATTTTCAGGCTCAAGCCGAAGGAATGACCAACGAAGATTTAATTGAACGGCTCGTTAAGGAATTGCCGACTCCGCCCATTGAAAAATTTGAAAAACCCGCCGTAACATAAAAAAATATAACCGTTCACAATAATAAACGAACCGAATTTCAAACGGCGGAATTGTTATTTAATCCGTTGTCCGTAATCAATTTTCAGATATTAACCTCCAAAAATTATCATGTCAAAAATCTTTATTTCATTTTGTTTTGTTGCCGTCTTTTTTTGTTATTCGGTATTTGTTTTCGGTAAAGCGCAGCAATTTGATGTTGTGATTTACGGCGGAACGAGTGCGGCGGTTACTTCGGCGGTGCAGGTGAAGAAAATGGGGCAATCGGTTATTATCGTTTCGCCCGACAAACATCTTGGCGGTCTTAGCAGCGGCGGTCTTGGTTTCACGGATTCCGGTAACACCGGCACAGTCGGCGGTCTTTCGCGTGAATTTTATCAACGGATTTATGCTGTTTATCAGAACGAAAAAACATGGCGGTGGCAAAAAATATCCGAATACACCAATGTCGGGCAAGGAACAAAAGCAATGCTTCATGACGACAAAACGATGTGGATTTTTGAACCGCATATTGCCGAAGCGGTGTTTGATGCATGGATTGCCGAGTTTGATATTCCGGTTGTCCGCAACGTCCTGCTTGACCGCCGGAACGGTGTCAAGAAAACCGGAACAAAAATAATTTCGATTACAACATTGGACGGTCAAACCTTTGCGGGCAAAATGTTTATTGATGCAACTTATGAAGGCGATTTGATGGCGGCTGCGGGGGTGGACTATCATGTCGGACGTGAATCAAACGATCAATACGGCGAAACGTGGAACGGTAATCAAGTCGGCATATTACATCACGGGCATTGGTTTAAGAAACCGGTTGATCCTTATGTGATTTCCGGTGATCCGAAGAGCGGACGGCTTAAATATATTGACGACAGTAAACCGGGGATTCGCGGCGAGGCTGATCATCGTGTTCAAGCCTATTGTTTTCGGATGTGTCTGACGGATCACGAACCCAATCGGGTTCCGTTTCCGAAACCGGAAGGTTATAATCCGAACGATTATGAATTATGTGTTCGTATTTTTCAAACCGGTTGGCGTGAAACGTTTGACAAGTTCGACCGGATTCCCAATCATAAAACCGATACGAATAATCATGGACCGTTTAGTACGGATTTTATCGGAATGAATTACGATTATCCCGACGCATCCTACGAACGCCGGAAGGAAATCATTACCGAACATAAAAAATATCAACAGGGTTTAATGTATTTTCTTGCTAATGATGAACGGGTTCCCGATGATGTTCGCGAGAAAATGTTACGGTGGGGTCTTGCCAAAGACGAATTTACGGACAATGAAAATTGGTCTCATCAGATATATGTACGGGAAGCGCGGCGTATGGTTGGTGAATATGTTACAACGGAGCTTGATTGTATGGCGAAGCGGCGTTGTCCCAAACCGGTTGGGTTGGGTTCTTACGCGCTTGATTCGCATAATGTCCGCCGTTATGTTACGCCGGAAGGAAGCGTCCAGAATGAAGGCGATATTGGAGTTTCGCCGCGAGGACCGTACGGAATTGATTTTGGGTCTATTGTGCCGAAGCGGGAACAGTGTACGAATTTGCTTGTGCCGGTTTGTGTGAGCAGTTCTCACATTGCCTTCGGGTCAATCCGAATGGAACCGGTGTTTATGATTCTTGGTCAGAGTGCCGCAACCGCCGCGGTTTTAGCGGTTAATGAAGATATTGACGTACAGAAACTTGATTATGAAAAACTTCGGGAACGTCTTATTGCGGACGGACAACGTCTGTTTTATTCGGGGCAAAATAATATTAATTCCAATAATATTGACGCGGACAAGTTGGAGGGAATTGTTCTTGATAACGATTCCGCAAAACTGATTGGAAATTGGAGTAACAGTTCTTCGATGCCCAAATTTGTCGAAGCCGGTTACATTCACGATGCCGACGAAAATAAAGGCAATAAGTCGGCGGAGTTTTTGTTCAAGATTACGCAACCGGGGAATTACAGTGTTCGGGTTTCTTACACGCCGAATCCGAACCGTTCCGTAACAGTTCCGGTAAAGATTGTTCATCGGGACGGCGAAAGTACGGTTTTGGTTGATCAGACGAAAAAGCCGCCGCTTGATAATCTTTTTGTACTGCTTGGGATATTTCCGTTCGATAAAACGGCAACGATCATTATTTCGAATACCGGAACAACCGGTTATGTTGTTGTCGATGCCGTACAACTTATTTTACAAACACCGCCCATTCCTTAAAATTTTAGATTCATTATGACTGTACTTTCCAAAAATTTATGGAAAGTACAGATAATAATATGTACAAAACACTATTTCTAAACAAATTTGTTGCTTTTTGAATATTATAGAAATAATAATTTATTTCATTTCTTGTTGCAGTGCTTAAAAATGTCCTAAATTCTATTATCGTACTGATGATTTTAGGCTATTTCAAATTTATTAGGCAAACACAGGGCTAGAACATTTGTTGGGCAACGCAGTAATGAACGCTATCATAATATTCATTACCGTCTATCAACATTGGTCCGGATAATTTTACTCAAAGTTAAATTTTTTTGAAGATATTCGATGCTGCCGTTTATTTTTGCAAATACAACATCTTTACTGAGTTTGTTTAATTCTTTTTCAAGTTCCACTTCATTTTTGGAATTAAATAATTCGTGAAAACGATTGCTGGAATCCAAATG
>JAITQV010000388.1 GCA_031288765.1 Planctomycetaceae bacterium | reverse complement strand
TTCCGATGCTTTTACCGCCGAGTAGTTATCATTCGGGCGGGGTGAATGTTGTTCGGTGTGATGGTTCCGGGGGATTTATTTCCGAAACAGTCGATGCCGGAACTTTAACCGGCGGGGCAAACGGTCTCTGCAAACGCGACGGTGCCTCAAACTTCGGAATATGGGGAGCATTCGGTTCTCGTGATGGCGCCGAATCCGGAGGCGGACTATAAATCATAATAAATCAAACGCATTTAGAATCCGAATACTACAATGCGTTTGATTTAACCTAACATGAACCGGCAATCTAATAAATTGTTACAGCGAAAATTCGTTGCTGTTATTTTGCCGGTTAATCAAATTACACTTTTAACAAATTTTAAAAAATATGAAAATATTTCAATTGGTATTAGTATTATTGTGCTGTTTAATTTTGGGCGGTTGCGGTCAAAAACTTAAAGGTTTGGTACCTTGTTCGGGAGTTGTTCTCAAAGACGGTCAACCAGTGGAAGGAGTAAACATAACATTTATTCCCGTTTCCACAGACCCTCAGGCAAGAGGAGCAAACGCCGTCACAGACGTAAACGGTAACTTTAACGTAATAACCTTGCAATGGAACGGCATTTCGCCCGGTAAATATAAAGTAACACTATCAAAACGAGTTACGGAAGTCAATCCCAATCAAGAATCCATACCGGACAATTACAAATCAGTTACACACATCGAGCAATTGGGAAAGTACGCTGATCCCGAACGCTCCGATTTAACTGTTGACATTCCAAAATCAGGTAATAAAAACCTAAAACTTGAAATTCAATAGAATTGGTATTTGATTTCGATTTCCGCCCGTATGCAGGTACCAATCGGTTACCGCCGATGCAACCATGGGTGAAAACCCCTACGACAAGCGGTTGCCTGCCTGACAATTAACAATTTAGAAGGTAGGCGGCAATGTAGGGGCGAAAAATCTTTCGCCCCTACCACTTGCACTAATAATTCCGCTTGCGTCTGCACTATTAACTATTCACTCTAAACTATTAACTAATCTGTTGCCTACCTTTTCCCTGCAAAACCACAAAAAATTAACCATGAACCCCCAAAATTTCAAAAAATGTCATACGACAATTACCAATTGTCACACGACAATCACCGGCTGTCATACGACAATCGCCGGTTGTCATACGACAATTGCCGGTTGCCAAACGACAATCGCCGGCTGTCATACGACAATTGCCGGTTGCCAAACGACAATCGCCGGTTGTCATACGACAATTGCCGATTGTCACACGACAATCGCCGGTTGTCACACGACAATTGACGGTTGTCACACGACAATTGCCGATTGTCGCACGACATTTTTTGCATTTTGCACGTTCAAATGTTCAAAAAAGATACAAATTCGCCCAAAATTGCTGCAAAATAATGCAATTCGGTCAAATTTTCCGGCTTTTTTCCGAAAGACGGTCAAAAACCGCTAACTCCCCTAAACGCTTTGCTGATTCGCGGGCAAGGCGTGTCCGTTTGGTAACGGAGGGGTAACTTTTACGCGATAAATTCAACCCCCTTGAATGGAGACTATAATTATGTCCATTAGAACAAGCCACATTCCTCGAAAAGACACGGAATTTCTTGCGTGGGCGAAAACAATTTTCAGGAATTGCGAAGAACATGCAACCGAATGGCAACTGAATTCAAAGTATCTTGACCAGTTCAGCGACCTGCTGAGCCATGCGGAAGTTGCCTACAATAATAATATTGACGAGCAATTGCAGAATCGTGCAACCGTAACGGCAAAAGACGGGACGTTTGCGGCGCTGAAACAATTTCTCTCAATGTATGTCAATGCACTTGAAGGTAACCCCGCAAGGGGTGTGATGTGCATAAGCGTTCAAGCGTTCACAAGGTAGGCAACCGTTCGCCGAACGGTTGCGTCGGCGTCAGCCGACCTTAAATTTATGTCATGTTGGATGTTTTGGTTGCCTATCGGCAAGCAACCGTGAGTGAAAACTCTTCGGCGAAAGGTCGCCTACCTTATAAAAGGGGGTTCAAATTAATTGTCCAACGGACGGGAAAAATCAAAACAATAAAGTACATTAACGTTCTTCAACAGGTAATTGAAGTTCTTCAATCGGTCAATGAAGTTCTTCAATCGTTTAATGAAGTTCTTCAATTAACGTTTGAAGTTCTCCAATTGGTGTTTGGAGTTCTCCATTTTTCGGTATTTTTGGGGTTCATGGTTAATTTTTTGTGGTTTTGCAGGAAAAAGGTTTGCGGGAAAAAGGCAGGGGCGAAGGGTTTTCACCCTTCGCCGCCTACCTTTGTGCTTTCCGTCATTTTAAATAATCCGCTTGCGGCACTCTCTACTAATAATGCGGCACTCTCACTAATAATGATGTTCTTTCGGGTAAAATACAAGATTGGGGAAAATGATAAAATTACTCTTTTTCAATTCGGCAATATTTGCTAAAATCCTCCCAAAATCTCATGAAGTTTTACGCCCGGAATAGATATTTTATAACATGGAACGGAATCCGTCACACACCACAGAGGAGTCGTCTGTTTTTTCCAAACCGCTCGGCTCCTTAACCCATATCTGTTGCCGAAATCCGGTTACCGTATTGGTTTTTTCCCTTTTTATTGCCGTTTGGTCTCTCTACTGGGCTTCGGAACATCTTGGTTTCAAGATGAGCCGGCTCGATCTTATCAACCCAAACAGCGGTTTTAACCGGCTTTGGCTCGATTATATTGATGAATTCGGCGATAACAACGAAGTGTTGGCGGTTGTCGAAGGCAAAGGCAATGTCGAAGTAATCCCCGTTCTCGAAACACTTTCCGAGCGAATTGCCTGTTTTCCCAATCTGTTTCAGGGCGTATTGCACGGAGTTGATCTTTCCATGATCCGGCGTAAAGGGCTTCACTATGTTCCTCTCCGTGAATTGGAACTCATTCGCCGGTTCGCCGCCGATTCTTCGCAAATCACAAACGGGCATTGGGAACAACTCGCCGTCAATACAATGCTCGATTCCTTAGCCTACCGGCTGACCAATACGCCGCAAACCGAAATTCCCAATATCCTTCGTGAACTTGATTCCTTTTCTTTGAGTCTTGCCGGTGCTTTCGGTTCAAGCCCGTGTTACGGTTCTCCGTGGCCCGCAATGCAGAAACCGCAAGCGGCGGTTCCCGATATTGTTGCGGCGTGCAGCCAAAACGATATGAACTATTTTCTTTTTCCAACGCAAAACGGAGTGATTGGTTTTGTGCTGCTCAAACTGGCGGATATTGACAAAACCAAACTGGCTCAGGGAAAGGAATCTATCGGCAAACTCCGTTCGATTGTTACCGAAGTTCGGGAGAAAAATCCGTCGATTCGTATTGGTTTGACCGGCATGCCTATTCTCGAAAACGACGAAATGGAACTGAGCAACGAAGCCATGTTCAAAGCGTCTGTTTTGGCGTTGATTGGTGTGGGGGCGATTTTTATGGCGGGTTTTGGCGGAATCCGCCATCCGTTGCTTGCTCTGATTACGCTGATTATTGCATTTGCTTGGACAATGGGCTACATCACGCTGGCAGTCGGACATCTAAATATTTTGAGCATTTCCTTCGGGGCAATGCTTATTGGTTTGGGAACGGATTTTAGTGTTCATTATTTAGCCCGATATCTTGATCTTCGGCGTGAAGGGTTGGAGACGGCAACCGCTCTTTACCAAACGGCGGCTGTTGTCGGACCCGGTATTTTGACCGGCGCACTCACAACCGCAGCGGCATTTTATATGGCATCCTTCACCGAGTTTGTCGGTATTTCCGAATTGGGAACAATTGCCGGAGGCGGTATTCTTTTTTGCGTTATCACAACATTTATGGTTTTTCCGGCGTTAATTGTCTTAATTGACGGCAATAAACCTCAACCGCCTCAAAACAAGTTGTTTGAGGTTCGCGGGATTTTGTATCCGATGTTCCGGTTTCCGGTAACAACACTGGTTCTTTTTATTGTTGGGTTTATATTTCTTTTAACCGGCATACCCAAAGTGCGGTACGACCACAACCTG
This sequence comes from Planctomycetaceae bacterium, assembly GCA_031288765.1. Taxonomy (GTDB): domain Bacteria; phylum Planctomycetota; class Planctomycetia; order Pirellulales; family Thermoguttaceae; genus WRKP01. The sequence continues at coordinate 1,769 of JAITQV010000388.1, read as the reverse complement.
CTCCATTTACAACCCGAAGGGCTTGAGAGTGTCGAGCTGGAACAGCGTCTGCTCAATATGGATGTGGAACAAGGCGGGAAAAATGTTTGGTTTGCGCTTTCGATTGCGGACACGCGGGAAGAACTTTTGAGGCGAAAAGATGTTTTTTCGCAGAAATATCCCGAATTGAAAGTTGAAGAGATTGTTTCGTGGTTTCCCGAGTCGGATATTCAAAAGGTATCGGTGATTGAATCGTTGGCGCAATCGTTGCGGTTTTTGCCGGAGCGTCCGCCGGAAATTCCTGTTGCCGCGCCGGAAGCAGTCGGCAACGCGTTAGGGCGGTTGCAAAGTCTTCTGGCGGATTCACCGGTAACTGATGCGCAAAATCCGGTGATTTTGAAACGTCTTTCCGAAATTCGTGAGGTGATACGCCGGATGAGTCATTCCGAATATCAAACGCGGATGTTGCAATATCAAAGTGCGGTTGCCGGAGATTTGCTGAGTCGGCTGCAAATTTTGCGGTCGATGGCGATTCCCGAACCGCCGGCGGTGGAAGATTTGCCGGAGTCCTTGGTGGGACGTTTTGTGGGCAAACGCGGGAAACATCTTATGAGGATTTACACGACGGCGAATATTTGGGACATGGACGAGATGGAGAAGTTTGTCAAGGCGGTTCGGGATGTTGATCCGAAGGCGACCGGCAGTCCGTTGCAAACTTACGAATCCTCGCTTCAGATGCAGCGGGGGTTTATTACGGCGGCGTTTTATGCGTTTGGGGCGGTTACTTTTTTTCTGCTGATTGATTTTCGCAGTTGGGGGGCGTCTTTGGCGGCGATATTTCCGATGATTTTGGGATTTGCCATGATGTTTGGTCTTCTTGGCTGGCTTGATTTACCGCTTAATCCGGCGAATATGATTGTATTGCCGTTAATTCTTGGAATTGGTATTGACGATGGGGTTCATTTGATTCACGATTACCGCAATAAAGGGTATGGGAGTTATCGCATGACGGGTTCGACGGCGACATCGATATTGGTTACATCGTTGACGACAATGGTTGGATTTGGCAGTATGATGATAGCGTCTCATCGCGGTCTCCAAAGTCTTGGTCGGGTTTTGGTTATTGGTGTAACATGTTGTTTAATTACATCGATTATTATTTTGCCGATACTGTTATTATTACGGACGCGTAATGAAGTTTTGCCGGAGCAGGACGAGCAGGAACAATTTAATGAGCCGGAAAGGGAAGACATATTGGAATTTCGGTATGGTGTGGAAGGAGTTCCTGACGTATATATTTACGAGGAATATGTTGCGCAGCAAAATGTAAAACCCAAACGGTTGGTACGGCGCGACACTAAAAACTCTCAACTATTTTAATTTATCCTGTTAGGAACGGAGATTAGTGGAGAATTGATATTTGATAGTGGAAAGTTTACGTGCGGAGTTTGTTGTGTTGCGTTAATAATTCCGCTTGCGAAGGTTTTAGTCCCGCAAGGGACGAGATGTGCATAACCGGCGATGAAGCGTAGCGCAACCGCTGGATCGGAATTTCCAACCCGATACAAAAACAAAAAGTAGGCGACCTCACAGCGAAGGGTAGGTTTTTATCATTACTCATTAGCAAATTTCTAGGTGATTTGCACTATCGCTTGTTTTCTAAGTCCTTTATTTTATCTAGGTTTGCGAAAAATACTATGGGTATTTCCGTTTGTATTTACTTATAAAACCCTGTTTTAATAAGTGGCTCATAGTCGGCAAGTTTGAGCCTGGCAACACGCGGTTGGGCA
>JAITQV010000175.1 GCA_031288765.1 Planctomycetaceae bacterium | reverse complement strand
AGTAATTTTCTACCCGGGAATCCGGTTGTCATGTAAAAAATTACAGATCGCCAAAGCGATTTCGCAATAGTTGACGTACTCGATTATTTTTTTCACCCGAACAAAAAATTCGGACTACTTATTTTTTAAAATATAATTTAGTCTCCTAAATGTTGAGATTAAAAAATGGAAAATTATTTGATCGGTTATTCTATATTTAAAAAAATATCGGTCAAGACACCCCCCTCAAAAAAATAATTTTCGTGTCTTTTCATATTTTATTTTTTGTTTTTATTTAGATGAATCTCCTACGGAGGTTTATTGATTTGTTTTATTGATTTTCTATTGATAGAAATTTCCTACGAAAATCAGATTTATCACAACGTATTAATTCCGCTTGCGAATATTTTAGCCCGAAGGGTGTGATGTGCATAACCGGCGGTGGAACGAAACGCAACCGTCGGATCAAATTTCCATATGCGGGAGTTGTCATTGGGGAAGGACAATGTTATACTTATTGAAAATATTTTGCGGTTATTCGTTATTATTTGTTATTAACAGTTCACCATAAACAATTCACGATTCAACAATGCCGCTCTGGAAAATTGCATGGCGTAGTATTCAACACCGGTCATTGGCGTCCGGTTTAACAGCGTTTTCAATGGGACTTGGTGTTGCATTGGTAGTTGCGGTCATCGTTATCTACGGTGTCCTAAACCAAACTTTTATGCGAAGCGCCCAAGGTTACGATATGGTTATTGGACCGCCTAAGGGTTCGCCGTTGGAAGTTGTACTTGGGGCGGTATTTTATTCCGGCTATTTGAGCGACACCATCCCTTACGATTATTTCCGCCAACTCGAAACCGGTCCCTATTCGCCGGAAGTCGAAACCGCTATTCCTATTGCTTTGGGCGATCACCTCTTCGGTATGCCCATCATCGCAACCACCCCAAAGTTTTTTACCGAATTGCGTTATCTTGACCGGTACAACTATTCTTTCCGGGACGGCAGAAATATGGACGCCGGGGGTGATTTTGAAGCGGTTCTCGGTTACGCTGCCGCCCAAAAAGCAAAACTCCATGTCGGCACCCAATTCAAAGCGACCATCTCAAAACATGTTCCGTCGAAAGAATTTCCCGAACCGGATGTATTTACGGTTGTCGGGATTCTCGATCCGACCGGAACCCCAAACGACCAAGCGTTCTTCGTCAATCTCGAAGGTTTTTTCATTATGAACGACCACGCCGATAGAACCGCTCTTGATAAAGTTTTAACGCGAAAATCAATTGATCGGGGAGTTGGCGGCGATATTGTCCCGCCGGACGAAACAACTCCCGCCAAAATCGAACAAAATCCCGAACCTAAAACAACAAAACGCGCCGACCGGCGAATTTCGGCAATTTTGGTGTTGACGAAAATCAAAGAGGTTGCTCCGACAATTGTCAAAGATTCGCGCGGTATGGAGGAAGTTCGGATTGATCGTCTAACTGCTCAGAAACTTGATCCGGTTACAATGTCGCTTGGAGACAGGCTTGTTGCGGATCTTGACGTACAGGTTGCGAGACCGACCTATGAAATTACGCGGCTTTTTGAAATGATTGTAGGGCGTATTCAAACGGTGTTGATTATTTTTGCGATAATGGTGATTATAGTTGCGGCGATTGGTATGATGGTCAGTATTTACAACTCCATGAATGAACGCCGTCAGGAGATTGCGATTATGCGGGCGTTGGGGGCGAAGCGCGGAACAGTTATGTCGATTATTCTTCTCGAATCCATTTTACTTTCACTTGGCGGCGGTTTGGTGGGCATGGTTATTGGTCATGGTTTGATTGCCGGAGTGGGACCGATTATTGCTCAAGCGGTCATGGTTGTTGTCAATCCTTGGCATTTTCAACCTGCGGAACTTATTCTTATTCCCGGTTTAATTTTGTTGGCATCGCTTGTCGGATATCTTCCGGCGGTGGTTGCCTACCGAACTGATGTTGCCCAATCTCTCAATCCGTAATAAATTTATGATAGATACGCCGTTCAGAAAGATAAACGTGTCACGCGGGGGAGTATCTGCGCCGTGCGGTCTTGCAAACGCGCCGTGCGGTCTTGCAAACGCGCCGTGCGGTCTTGCAAACGCGTCCCGCGGTCTTGCAAACGCGTCCCGCGGTCTTGCAAACGCGTCCCGCGGTCTTGCAAACGCGCCACGCGGGGGAGTATCTGCGCCGCGCGGGGGAGTATCTGCGCCGTGCATTCAGGCGAATACGTCACGCGTTCAGGCGAATGCGCCGTATCGATTAGTTTGTTTGGATTGTTTTTTTGTTTTAAGCCCGCAGGGCGAGATGTGCATAACCGGCGGGTGTTTGCCTACCTCTTGATTAGAAACCTCTAAGAAAAAATTTCCGCCGAACTATTATTGAAATTCCTTCTTCGGGTATTTTAATAGTTTTTCAGAGTCCACAACCCCATGAACACCATGGCATGACCGACATTCTGTTTCCGGCGCAGCAATCAGAAGATGTTTTTTAGCAAACGCTTCGTTTTGATGGCAAACCAAACAACTCTCGTTGCCCTTCCACACCCCAATTGTTAATCCATGACCCTTCCGTACAATCTCGTCCGAACGATCAACCCAATAATGACATTCCTGACAACGATTGGGATCACCTATGTCCTTGTGCATTGTAAAAGATTGCCAATTTTCCGGCGGTCGAACCCCCATACCTTCCACAAAAAACCGAGATTCAAAACACGAGGTCTGAATTTTATGAATACCGGGTTGCAGCTTCAACCGGATAAGCCATGTGTTTTTACCGTATTGAACCTCCCAATGAACAGGAAAATCATCCACTTTTAACAGCATGTTCGCAAACGGAATGTTCCGAATCGTACTTCCCGACATATCCCACGTGCAAAGAATCGTAACTTCCCCGCCCTGAACACTCGAATCGGGAAGCGGAGAAAGAAGTGAAAATCGCGAAATAATCTCGTCCAAACTCATCTCCTTCGACGTGCTTTCCTCATCCCCGCCCTCCTCAATTTGATTTTGATATTGATCCGTGAATTGAACCGGAGAACCCGCCATGTCCATTGAAAATTCAAACACAACAAAAAAAATGATCAATAAACAAATAATCATCAAAACGGCAGAAATAAGCATTCCAAGATACCTCAAATGAGGCGGATCAGGAATGGGCGTGTTTTCCGCAAAAAATGAAGTAAAACGAATCACAGGAATACCCTGATGGAATAAACGGGCGGGACGGTATCGGCAAAAAAAGATGTACGGGACGGAATTTCGTCTTGACACTAATAAATAAAATACGTATCCTTCCTTTTTCTATAAACTGAAATCAAAAACAATTGGAACTTTTACTTAAATTAGACAAATTATCATTGTCCCGAAACCGGGTGAATTATGCAATACATTTCAAGTCTAGGAAAAAATTTTTCCAAACAAATCAGCCTGTTTCCTTCCTCAAAAACAGTCAAAACCGGTTTTATTGTTTTAATCGGACTGTTTTTTCTCACCGCTGTTCTGTCCGGTTGTTCCCCGTTCAAAACACAGAATAAAAACGACACGGTCTCCGAAAAGTTCACATTCGAAACCGCAGACGGAACCGCAAAACTTGTCGGAGATTGCGCTAACATCGGCAATTATCATCCGGTTCAGGTTCAGGGCTACGGTCTGGTCAACTGCCTGCCCGGAACCGGCGGTGATGATGTCAATTCCCTCGAACGCCGAATCGTTTACGACGAAATGACCCGAATGGGAATCCGTGATGTTCGTGCGATTCTCGCCGATCCCACCACCGCTGTCGTGAATATTCTTGCTTATATGCGTCCGGGTATTCAGGAAGGTGATGTTTTCGATGTTGAAGTCCGGTTGCCGCCGGAAACCAACGCCAAAAGTTTACGCGGCGGCTGGCTGATGAAAACTAAACTCGAAGAAATGGCGTACCTCGGCGGAACCCTCAAAGAAGGGAAAACGCTCGCCTTAGTCGAAGGTCCCATCATGATTGACGATCCCCTCGCCACCGAATCGTCAAACCCCTCCGGCTTAAAACAAGGAATTATTCTGAGCGGTGCCCGCGTAAAAGAATCACGGTTTCTGACTCTCAACATGAAATCGGGTGCCGAATCGGCGTTTGCAACCGATCGGATTGCCAAAGAAATTAATAACCGCTTTTTTGTTGCCGCCGGTCAGAAAAAAGGAATGGCAACCGCCAAAACGGATTCGCTGATTGCTTTGGAGGTTCACCCTGATTACGCTAAGGATGTTGCCCGGTATGTTCGGGTGATTTTGTCGATTGCGTGTTATGAAAATCAGGCGAAACAAATCCGGCGGATTGAACGGCTTAAAACAGAACTGTTAATCCCCGAAAAATCACAACAGGCGGCGTTTCAGCTGGAGGCAATCGGCAAGAAAGGAATTGAGCCTCTTCGAAACGGTTTGAACAGCCCGAACACGGAAGTCCGGTTTCATGCCGCCACTTCGCTGGCTTATCTCGGAGACGGAACTCCGGCAAAAATTCTGGCGGACATCGCCCGCAATGAACCGGCATTCCGTGTCTATGCGTTAAATGCTCTGAGTGTTTTGCGAACCGATGTTGAAGCGGAAATAGCATTACAGGAACTCCTGCATGTTTCCAGCGCGGAAACGCGTTACGGAGCCTTCCGGGCTTTGTATAACAGAAATCAGTATGACCGCACGATTCGCGGTGAACATCTCGGCAATCAGTTTGGTTATCATGGAATTGCAACCAATGCTCCCCCAATGGTGCATCTCTCAAAATCAAAACGTCCGGAAATTGTACTTTTCGGTTCCGATATTTATCTCAAACAACCGTTTGGTTTGGAAGCCGGAGCAATCATTTTCGTAAACGGTCAATCGCCCAAAAATGTTGTTGTCAAAAAATTTGCACTCAGCGGAATTGACGAACAACGGACGGTTTCCAATAAACTTGACGATGTGATTCGGGCGGTGGTCGAATTAGGCGGAACTTATCCTGATGTTTTTCAAATGCTTGTTCAGGCGGATCAGATGAAGGTTTTGTCTTGCCGGTTGGAAATTGATTGTTTGCCGGAGCCGAACCGCGTTTACCATCGACCCGGCAGCAGCGACGATATTGAACCGGCTCAGGAATCGCCAAAAAAGAAAACCGTCTGGGAACGTATGAATCCTAAAAATTGGTTCGGCACAAACCCCGGCGGAAACTCTTCCGATTTCGATGGAACTGCAAATACCCCCGAAAGAGAATAATTAAATTATAAATTTTGTAATTATTC
>JAITQV010000043.1 GCA_031288765.1 Planctomycetaceae bacterium | reverse complement strand
AAAAACCGTCCAATTCCAATTAAAAGTTACCGCTCCAACTTCAAGTTCAGCATTCCAACAAGCCTCCGCATTTTACACAAAAATTGCAAAACTCGCATTGCCAAAATGGTTCGCGTAATAAAATAGTTATGATTTGTTTATTTAACCACAGAATACACAGAATACACGGAAAAAATAATCCGCAAATTACGCAGATTTTACGTCAAAAAATCACGAGGTAGGCAATCGTTCGCCGAACGATTGCGTTGTCGGTTTACCGACAACAGAGAACCACATAAATCATAATAATTAAAATTTCGCAAACATTGGGGGTTATGATTTTGGCGTGGAAACAAAAATTTGTCGGCTATCGCCGACGCAACCGTTCGGCGAAACGTTGCCTACCTTGTGAACGGTTATACACATCACACCCCTAGCGGGGTTAAGACCATTTTTTACAACATTTTTTCTACCAACATGCCGTCCCTAACGGAACGGAGATTGTTATGATTTTGTTTTTAATAATCACATAAATTACAAAAATCAAATAAATCATAGTTTAGACATTTAAATCTACTTGCGAACTATTAACTAATCACACCCCTCTAACGATCTTAAAATTCAGTGCTAATATTGAAAAACAAAATAAAGAAGTATTGAATCCGTTTTTCGGATCAAAAATGCGGAATTGCGGGATCGAATTGTAACAGCCCAAGCATTATACCGCAACAAAAACAAGAATCACTTTCATTTCAGAACCTTTTAACATTAGGAGAAAATTTATGTTAAAAAAATTAGTGTTTACCGCCGTTTTAAGTTTGGCGGTCGTGATTGGACTTGAACAGGTTTCGTTTTCACAAAGCGGGAATGTTATCGATACAACTCCCGCCGTAACACCAGACACCGGCTCCGCAAAACCGCCGACGGAAAGAAACGAAACAAAAAAGGAAACAACCCCAAAACCGATCAAAGAAGTACTTCCCGATGCGGAAAAAATTGACGGTTTGATTACGCTGTACCGCAAAAAGGATCAATTATTTGCGGAGATCAAGAAATCTAATCTTGATACGGATTATCTGATTGCGCCGGCTGTTGCCAAAGGATCGGGAGTGTCGTTGGTCGGCGGTTTAACGCTTAATACTTCGGGCGATGATAAACTCTGGCAATTCCGAAAAGCCGGAGACCGTATTCATATTGTCCGGCGTAACATTAAATTCACGGCAAATCCCGGTACGCCGGAAGAATCCGCTGTGGATATTGCCTATTCGGACAACATCATTTACAGACTGCCGATTCTCGCAACAGGCGACAACGGCGGCGATGTCATTGATTTCGGTTCCATTTTTCTGTCGGATTTCGCGGGACTTAACGGTAAAATCGGAACGTTTTCAAAGGATCGATCTTACTGGGGAAACATAAAAGGTTTTCAGAACAATATTGAATTTCGGGTCGTTGCAACATACAGCGGTATTCAAAATAATACCGGAATTGTACCTTCGGATAATGACGGTACTTCCGTTACGATTCATTATTCCATAAGCAAATTACCGTCATCCGGCTACGTCCCCCGAACCGCCGATAACCGTATCGGATATTTCATTACCGCACACAAAAATTATTCAAAAAATCACAACGATAATCATGTCGTCCGTTATATCAATCGTTGGGATTTACAGAAAGCCGATCCCGACGCGGAACTTTCGCCGCCGAAAAAACCAATTTTATTTTGGATTTCAAAAACTGTTCCTTTCCGGTACAGAAAAGCAGTACGCGAAGGAATTTTGGAATGGAATAAAGCGTTTGAAAAAATCGGTTTTGTCAATGCAATTGAAGTCCGGCAACAAACCGACACCGATACATGGGACGCGGAAGATATCAACTACAACACTTTCCGGTGGATCAGGTCGGATGTTTCTTTTGCAATGGGACCGAGTCATGTTAATCCGGTTACGGGTGAAATTCTTGATGCGGATATTATTTTTGACGCAACATTTGTCGATTTGTGGCGGTTTACTTTTGACAAAATTGTTACTGATGTCATTCCGCCGGATTCGGAAAAACTCTCTGATAATGAATTAAAAAATTTCATTACGGAAAAAAGCGGAAAATTAAATGCGGCTTCGCATCATCACGGACACAATGAAGATTTTGATACGGATACTATTGATTCCGGCAGGTCGAATCTGCACGAATATTCCGTGAAAAACACGTTTTGTTCTTATGCGAATGACAGAGCAAGTCAATTGGCAATCGCATCATTATTATTTGTACTGCCGGACAATGATCATACCGCAACGGATAATAATGTTCCGGCTGACGGTAAGAAAACCGGTGAAGAGAACAAAGAGAATGATGATATTAATAATGATAACGATATTGACGTGGAAAGAAATATCGTTGCTAAAAATGTCAATGAAGAAAACAAGGATGAGCCGAGTAACGATAACCCGAAAAAGGATACGCCGAAAAAAGATAATGCCCAAAAATCCGAACGTCAGAAGAAGTTGGATGCGGCGTTCGACCGGTTTGTGCTTGAAGGTTTGAAAGATGTTGTGATGCATGAAGTCGGTCATACGTTGGGTTTGCGTCACAATTTTAAGGCAAGCAGCTGGCTTACGCTTGATGAAATCAATGATCCGAAACGTTCAAAAGAGTACGGAATTGCCGGTTCGGTGATGGATTACCTGCCGGTAAATATCGCACCAAAAAGTAAACCGCAAGGCGATTATTTTATGACAACACTCGGACCTTATGATTATCTTGCAATTGAGTATGGTTACAAAAAATTGTCCGGCGGTACGGACGGCGAAGTCAAAAAACTTCAGGCAATCGCATCGCGTCAGGCGGAAAAAGGTAACCATTATGCGACCGATGAAGATGTTGCCAATCATGCGGATCCGCTTGCGGTTAGACGTGATCTCGGCAGTCAGCCGATTGATTATGCAAAATACGTAACGGAACTGTATCATCAGCTTTTGCCGAAAATCTTAGACCGCGCAGCACAGGACGGCGATAATTACAGGAATGTTCCGAAACTTTTTTTTACAATTTTATCGCAAAGGATGAATGCTGTAACTTTTTTAGCGCGAAATGCCGGAGGTCAATACCACAACCGCGATCATCGCGGTGATCCCGGAAACCGACCGCCAATACAAATTGTTGATGCAAAAACACAACGGGAGTCGGTTGATTTTCTTTGCAAGACGGTTTTATCGCAAGACAGTTTTTCAATTCCGGCGGATTTGTACAATAAATTCGGCGAAGAGGTTTGGTTCATCAACAATCACACGCCGCAACCGCCAAAATTAAATATAGGAAAGTTATTTCTCGAAGAACGACTGAAAATTTTGAAACGGCTTACCGGTCCCGATACTTTGGAGCGTATTAATGATTCACAATTTCGGGTGAACAACAACGATGACGCGTACACGGTTGAGGAACTTTTTGATTCGCTGACGAAAACAATATTCAACGAGTTGGATACAATAGGCAACGGCGATTTCAATAACAATAAACCGACAATTGATATTCAGCAACGTGATTTGCAAAACAGTTATTTTCGGTTACTTTCGGCATACACACTTGATGATTTGCAAAATTCCGCAAATATTCCTGCCAATGTACAAACAATCACCCAACATCAGTTAGGTGAGTTACGGAAAAAAATTGAAACCGTATTGAAGAGCGAAGCGAAACTTGATACGGGTTCGCGATTGCATCTGGAACATTTGAAGACAAGAATTGAAAAAGTTTTCAACGCAACATTATCGGTAAACAAACCGTAATACGGCAGAAGTCAATCCGTACTGTCACAATTTTCGCCGAAAATTGTGACAGTTTTGTGGATGCAGATCTATCAGGAAAAGCCGCCGCCTGATGTCAAATCAGGTACGTGTGGTTGTTGTAAATCCTGTAATAGAAACAATAAAATCAATAACGTCATTTTTGAGTCTCATTAAGTTTTCTGTATCTATTCGATCATTTATTGAGTAATGACGCAGGAAAAAAACATTCCACTGAATAGATACAATTTTTTATCATTTTGTATTTTTCTTTTTTCGCGTCTTTATTTCCGTTCTCTGAATTTGACGAGACTTTAATCTTAGCAATAGTTACACCATAAACACAAGCACGCACCACCATGTTCGGTGCGGCATCTTGTTGAAGGACGGCAAATTTCCCCTTAT
>JAITQV010000581.1 GCA_031288765.1 Planctomycetaceae bacterium | reverse complement strand
TTTCTTCGGAGACCGGAATACCGGTAACATGAGAATATTCAGGGTATTGTTCTATGAATGAACTAATTTTTTCAAACAACATTTGTGAATTAGTTTTATCAAGCATCTTGTTGCTCCTTTAGTCAAAATTTATATGTTCAAGTTCTTCTAATGTTTGTAATTTATTTTCGATTTGCTGCAATTGCCAAAGTTTTTCTTCTTGGGAAATTTCATGACCTTTTTGTCTTGCTTGTTGTCGACAATAGGGGGTGTTAGAATTTCAATCATCACCAACAATACCAAGAGCTTTTACAAATGCCGCGTTCCAAGAAATATCAGAAACATTCCAAGAGGGTTTTGACCAAAATATTCCTTTTGTTTTATAATAAAATTCCTTCAAACCTTCATGACAACACAAGTTAAATAGACCAAATAATAACCCGTATTTTTTCTGTATATAAATAGGATCATTTTCAGTAACACGAGATTTGTTATAATAATATCCGCTGTAAGAATGATAACACTTTACCCATCGAACTTTTTCATATTCTTCAAAAACTTCGGAAAATAAAGATTGTCTTTGTACATAATTACAAATCAACTCATAAAGTTTTTGAGGATTATAATATTCGTCAGGAAAATCAATAATAGCATGAGAAACAAAATTAAGTGCAAGTTCAATTTGGGTTGACGCCGGCAATTGGGGAAACAGTTCCACAATTTGTTTTTGTACGTTTTGTTTGATCATCATATTATCTCCCTCGATTAAATCAGTTAGCATGAGTAATTTTGGAAATTATTTCTTCGATAGCGGCGTTTCGGCGAAACACCACATTGGCGTTAGCCGACAACGAATTTTGTCATGTTTGGTTATTTTGGTTGCCTATCGGCAAGCAACCGCTCGGCGAGCGATTGCCTACCTCTTGAATTGTTAATCAAAAGATTGGCGAGCGATTGCCGACCTCTTGATTATCTGCCTTGTAATTTCCTATCTTGTGATTCTTGGGATTAAAAAGTGATCTTCCCATTGCCTTTTGCTTGCTTTTTGTTATAGTATGCACACTAATATTAAAAATATAACGATTGCCTTTTCCTCTCTAACCCCGTCAGTGCCAATGATTATTTCACCAACAACCGAAATCCCCGCCATACATAAAGAAAATTCAATCCAAAAACGCTTTCTGTTGTTTTCCCTCTTACTTTTTTCCTTCATTTGCGCAGGCGGCATTATTGTTTTTATGTTCTCCATGCGCTATCTGAGCGAACAAAAAATGGAACAACACCTAAACTTGGCAATAGAAAGTATGAAACTCCGTTTGGCAAACACAGTTGATGCCGAACTGTATCTGTCGGTCAAAATGGCAGACGATCCTCTAATTAAAAAATATTTTCTTAATCCCAAAAATTCCGATCTTCAGGAACAAGCATTCGCCACCCTGGAAGCCTACCGCCGGAATTTCCGCTCCGGTTCCATCTTCTGGGTCAATGATACGGATAAGAAATTTTATTACGACGGTAAATTTTCCCATACCGTCGATCTCAATGATCCCAAAAACTATTGGTACAACCTCACTCTCCATAACACAGAAAAATATAATTTCATCATCGACTACGATCCGGGTGTCAAAACGACAAACTTATGGGTCAACGCTCCGGTTTTCGAGAACGGTAAACCAATCGGTATTGTCGGAGTCGGGATTGGTCTTACCGAATTTCTTAACGATTGGAAAACCAACCTCGAAAACAAAATCAATGTCTATTGCTTCAATACCTTCAACGAAATCACCGTGGCGGAAGATCAGGCGTTGTCTTTTGAAAAAAAGAGTATTATTGACCACTTGGGCGAGGCGGGTAAAACCATCACAGACATCGCACGCGAACTAAGCACACCGGAAATACAAATCTTCACGCTGAATAATTCCAAACATGCCGTCAGTTCCATCCCCACAATGAATTGGTATATCGTCGCTTTCATTCCTCTCAACGCCGGTGCCTTCTTTGACTCCGCCGTCTTTATATGCTTTTTGATAGTGATGGGATTGGTTCTGCTCATCTTTATCATCTCCAATGCCTATGTCGCCTCCCTGCAACACACGGTTAATATACAAAATAAGCGGTTGAGAGAACTCGCGGCGGAAGCTCAAGCGGCAAATGAAGCAAAAAGCAGTTTTCTTGCGATTATGAGTCATGAAATTCGCACGCCAATGAATGCAATTATCGGGATGTCGGAATTGCTTCTCCGTAAGGAAATGTCAAAAGAAGCGTACAAAGATGCCGAAATGATAAAACACGCCGGCTCAAACCTCCTCTCCATTATTAACGATATTCTTGATTTTTCAAAAATCGAAGCAGGCAAAATGGATATCGTGGAAGCAAATTATTCGTTCCGATCACTGATTAACGATTGTGTGAATATTATTAAAAACCGTATCGACGAAAAATCCCTCGAACTTATTGTTGATATTGATTCGACGCTTCCGCGCCGCCTTTTCGGTGATATGATTAGGATTCGCCAAGTATGCCTTAACCTCCTTTCCAACGCCGTTAAATATACCCCAAAAGGAAAAATTACTTTTCAAGTAACCGGTAAACTTCATAACGAACTTCAAAATGATGATATTATCTTGCTTTCCTTTACGGTTATTGATACGGGCGTGGGGATTAAGCCGGAATATCTGTCCGCTCTTTTTGATAATTTCACTCAGGTAAATAACCATAGAAATCGAAGTATTGAAGGCACGGGGTTGGGGCTTGCTATTACCCGCAGCCTTTGCCATCTAATGGGCGGTGAGGTTACAGTAAAAAGCGAATACGGTATAGGCAGTACGTTTACCGCTTGTATTCTCCAACGGATTATTGATTCACGCCCCTTCGGTTTGCTTGACACCGGAATATTGACACAAGAAGGTAAAAAACAAGTAAAAGTTAAATTTATCGCCCCTGATGTCCGTGTTCTGGCGGTGGATGATATCGAAACAAACTTGACTGTACTTTCGGGACTTCTCGCTCCTTATCAAATGCAAATGACTCTTTGCACTTCGGGAGAAGAGGCAATCGCTTTGGTCAAAAATGAGTTTTTTGATTTTGTGCTGATGGATCACATGATGCCCGGTATGGACGGAGTTGAAACGGTAGCAAAAATACGGGCTATGGCAAAGGATTATTACAAAAATCTCCCCATTATCGCCTTAACCGCCAACGCCGTTTCGGGAATGCAGGAGATGTTTCTGGAAGAAGGGTTCGATGATTTTCTCTCAAAACCGATTGAGATTGTCAAACTGGACGGACTTATCGCAAAATGGACTCCCGCCAAAAAGAAATTGCCCGTCGAAAATGGGAATCAAGACCCCAAAACAACAGATAAAGAAATAGATAAAGAAATAGATAAAGAAAATGAAAACCTGCCGGTATTTTTCGGGGCGGATGTTGCGAAGGGGCTTACGATGACCGGCGGTAAAATTGAAAAATATCAAAAAGTGCTTTCCACCTTCCACAAAGATACGAAAAACCGGCTTGATCTGCTTAAAAATTTCCTTAGTGATAATAACAAATTTTCCGAAAACGATCTTGTTGATTTCACAATTCAGGTTCATGCGCTCAAAAGTGCATCGGCTTATCTTGGTGCGGCGGAAATTTCGGCGGAAGCGGCAACCCTCGAAAATGCCGCTAAAACCGGAGATAATACTGCTATTATGCAAACCTTACCGCTGTTTATCGAACGGCTTAGTCGTCTTAATACGGAAATTGAGGCGTATTTGGTGAAAACCAAGAAAAAGGAAAACGGGAAAAATGAAACGTTCCAACAATTAACAAAAACCGCCGCAACAAAACCGGACGAAATTATAAGTTCCGCATTCACTGTGTCCCTTCTCGAAGATCTTGCCGAAGCCCTGCGATTCAAAAAGTCCGGCGATATTGACCAAATTTTGGAAGAACTCTCAACTCATACTTCCGATGCGGTTACAATCAACGCGTTGAAGAAAATTTCCAACGCTGTATTGACTGCCGAATATGACAAAGCGTTGGAAACGGTAACGGTGTTGCTGCAAAACAAATAACCAATGTAATCCTGCTATGAAAAACATGAAAGACAACTATTCGCCGAAGGGTTTTCACCCACCGCCGCAAGGTAGGGGCGAAAGATTTTTCGCCCCTACAAATACAATCCTGTCAATCTTGTTTATCGTAATTGCCTATTTATTAACCACTGAATACACGAAATACACGGAATTTGTAAATAGTAAAGGCGTACAACTTCAAGGTTCGTTTATTTATAGGGAATAGGACACAAAAATGTTTTTTTGTTATTGTATTCATTTTGTATCCTTAAAAAATAAACTTGTGATCTTATCAATTTACTAATTTCCGTGTGTTCCGTGTATTCTGTGGTTAAATAAAAATAGACAGTTACATGTACGATTGTATCTATCCAGTCCCTTGTTGAGCAATTGGGTAAAACCAACCTTATTTTCAACCTGATTTTTCTAACAAAACAACCTCAGTAGCCAAAGTTACCCCCAATAACAAACCTCATTACTTCATTATTATTGTTGTTTTGGTTCAAGAGATGAGGTAATTGAGGTTAATATTTTAATTGTCCAACGGACAAGAAAATCAAAAGAATTGCGTACAATAACGTTCTTCAATAGGTAATTGATGGTCTTCATTGGGTAGTTGAAGTTCTTC
>JAITQV010000552.1 GCA_031288765.1 Planctomycetaceae bacterium | reverse complement strand
ATGGAGAAGTCCAGCGAAGATTATATTCTGATTATTATTACGATGGTCAGCATACAAGGGAAGATCATTTTTTTGAATATGGTACTCCGGCACGACAAGGAATAGATTTTTTTTCATGGGATGACCGATACTGTTATCTCTATACTACAGGTCTTGATGATGAGAAAAGAAAAGTTGCTATCCAGGCAGATACAAGAGAGAAAGCATTGGAAGAACGAGGAGGTATTATGCCGTTTTTTGATATTCGTATTTTTGGGATGTATCCTTGTGGTTTGCTTCTTAGAAGTTTTGAGTTGACCAGTCGTATTGGTAATCCAGATAGGACTAATCTTGAGATGACCGATGATACAATTGATGGAATCGCCTGTAAAAAAATTTCATGCTTTGATCATCGTCAAAATACATGTGTTGTTTGGATTGCACCGAAATTGGGTTACAATCCGATTCGATTTGATTCTTGGAACGATAAAAAAGGATTTCGTAATACAGTCAATCTTAAAATAGAAAAACATAAAGCAAGTGGTATTTGGTTTCCGGTTTCAAGTATTGGTGATGAGCTGTATAAAGGTAAACCCTACTCACACGTGGAAGACAAAGTGGAAATTATATCATTTAACAAATCATTTCCAATTGAAATATTTAGCCCTAAAGGGATGAATGCTCCTGTAGGAACACGGGTATACGTTGTGCCATCACCCAATCCCGTAGACAATTTTTTCTGGGACGGTGAAAAGATAGCGGGAGAATTTGGAACCGTGTTAGAACCGATAGAAGTACCCCCTAATAATGCAATTCGTTATTTCTTCATTGCTTGTGGTCTCACTCTTATTTCACTTGCAAGTCTGTTGAAATATTTTGAATGGCACAAAAAGAAAAAATAACGCCGGATAAAGATTAAAGGTAAGAATGTGGGCAATCCTTCGATGAAGGAGGCGCGTCGGTTGAACACTAGGAATTTTTTTCCGGCAGCCGAACCTTTCGTAATTCAAAACGTATTAATAAGATTATCTGTTAGTTTATTTAATTTTGAAATCCGGTTTTGTTTTTCGGTAAATTGTTCCTGCAAAACCGGATTTTTCAAACGTAATAAAAACGAAATACTCAAAAAAATTAACCTCTGACAATAAAAAACTTACAAACATGAAAAAACCGGCGTTCATTCTTTTGTTTGCCACAGTTTTGGGTTTCATCGTAACCACCGCATCACTCTCACTTTTTTTCACGGAGGAAAAACAAATCAATGCTCAGACATTGCCGTTTTTGCAACGTTCCAAAAACGATGCGGATAAAACGGATAAAAATGCGAAATATGAGCAAAATAAACCGCCGTCCGTAACATCAGAACGGAATCTGCCTATTCCCGAACAGGTTTCAACACTGCCGCATCCCGACGAAAGTCCTTTGTTTGTCGAGCGTTATGCGGAACTTATCCCCGAAGAACGAATTTCAGTGCAAGTGTACGAACGGTGTAATAAAAGTGTTGTTAATATTGATACGCAAACAACGTACAATTTTATTTTTCTGGGTGAGATTGATGAGCCGGGTGCGGGAAGCGGGGTTGTTCTTGACAAGGAAGGTCATATTTTGACCAATTCTCATGTTGTCAGCAAGGTCGATTCCGTAATGGTAACTTTTTTCACCGGCGAATCTTATCCGGCAACAATTGTCGGCGAAGACCCGATTACGGATTTAGCCGTCTTAAAAGTCCATGCTCCGGCGAAAGACCTTTATCCGGTAACGCTTGCCGATTCATCGCGGTTGTTGGTGGGTCAAAAGATTTTTGCTATCGGCAACCCGTTTGGTTTGGAACGTACTTTGACAAGCGGTTTGATTTCGAGTTTGAACCGGTCGATTCCCAGCCGGATCGAAGCCCGTTCTATTAAGGGTTTGATTCAGATTGACGCCGCGATCAATCCGGGCAATTCCGGCGGGGCGTTGTTGGACACGCAAGGGCGAATGATTGGTATCAACACGGCAATTGCCAGCCAAAGCGGAGGTTCGCACGGAGTGGGATTTGCGATTCCGGCGAATACGATTTCCCGAATTGTTCCGCAACTGGTCAAAAACGGTAAAGTAATTCGGGGCGAAAGTGGAATTGGGTCGGTGCAGGCTCTTGAACAGGATTCGATTCGCGGGTTGTTGGTTCGGTCGCTGGTTCCGGGCGGCGCGGCGGAAAAAGCCGGTTTACGTGGTCCTAAAATTGTTAAATTACGGGTTCTTCGCGGGGCTTTTGCGATTGAAGGCGGAACGAAAGTTGATTGGTCTGCTGCCGATATTATTGTCGGCATCAATGGTGTTGAAACAAAAAAAGCAGATGATTTTACCGCCATCATTGATGAGCATAAACCCGGTGATCGGATTCAATTGGATATTATTCGTGACGGTAAGCGAATCCAAATTCCGGTTATTCTTGAATAAACGGAAGCCGGCTCTAAAATTCGGTTCGGTAATTGTTCTATGGTAATTGTCTATTTTATTAACCGCAGATTACACGGAAAAAATAATCCGCAGAGGACATAGATTTTGCAGATTATTTTTTGAGGATACAAAATGAGTATCTATTCAGTGGAATGTTTCAACATAACCTTATTTTCAACCTGATTTTTC
>JAITQV010000547.1 GCA_031288765.1 Planctomycetaceae bacterium | reverse complement strand
ATCTCAGACAATTCTTGTTAAAAATCTTCAACAGAAATATGAAGGATACCTTGCCGAGATCAGTTCTCAAACGATTCCTCTGCTGGTTGATACACAATTTCAACAAGATCAACTTCGGCGGATAAACGCTATTATCGAACAATTGGAATTACGCGTTTTGACACTGCAATCAAACCGGTATGCTCCTCCGCAAATTGAGTTAAAACGAAAAGCACAAGCGCATATTACCACACGTTGCGGTCTGTTTTGAGCGTCAACAAATCAGCCAATCAAAATATTTTTCTTTTTTATACATTCACCTCTTACTCTTTCACTTCCCATGATGATGGACAAAGCGATGGAAAAAGCGGACGTGTTGATTGAAGCCATGAAATGGATTCGTCAACATCGGGGTAAGATCAGTGTTATTAAGATTGGCGGCAGTCTTATGGAAGACGAAGCCGCCATGATGCATTTATTGTTGGACATTGTCTTTATGGAATCGGTGGGAATGAAGCCCGTACTGGTTCATGGCGGCGGTGCGGCAATCAGTAAAGCGATGAGCGGTGCAGGATTGGAACCGCGTTTTGTGCAGGGGCGGCGTTACACCGATGAAGCGTCGCTGGAAATTGTCAAACGTGTTCTCGGTAAGGAAATCAATGAACATCTTGCAGGAAAAATCAACACGTTTGAAGGGCAGGCTCAATCGTTGAGTGTGTGTTTCGGGACAAATGTTCTTTATGGTGAAAAGTTGTTGCTCAAGGACGAAACCGGAATGCCGATTGATATGGGGTTGGTTGGTACGGTAACACGGGTTGATGCGGAACCGATTAGGCGTTTATGCGATCATGGGATTGTTCCGGTCATTCCGTCTATCGCCGTAATGGAAAATAACAACAGTCAGGCGTTGAATATAAACGCCGATACGGCGGCAACCGCAGTGGCGAAGGAGTTGCACGCGGAAAAATTGGTTTATGTCAGTGAGGTGAACGGGTTACGGACAGACCCGAATGATCCCAAGTCCATGATTGATTCGATTACGGCGGAAAAAGCAAGAGCAATGCTTGCTTCCGGTGCGATTGTCGGCGGGATGATTCCGAAAATTCAAGCCTGTCTCGAAACGCTGGAACGCGGTGTGCAGAAAATCCACATTATCAACGGGCGTTTACGGCATTCTCTTTTGCTTGAAATTTTTACCAGTATGGGAGTCGGCACGGAAATCACAAACCCTTGAACTCCAATCTCCTTGTCAACTTATTCCGCTTATTCCGCTTATTCTGTTCCAAAACAGAATTGCCGGAAAATACCGGAAAATAATAGAACGCTTTAACTGTATTAGAGTTTGTTTTTTTGGTATTTTTTCCTATAATTACCTGCAAGATAAATCGGTGTTGTAATATTTCAATGGTTTTTTTGAAGGCTTTTTTGAAAAGATTATGGTTTGGAGTTTGGGGCGTAACCGCCGGATATTCAAATCCTAAATTACAACCGCGTCCCAAAACCCCAACAAATCAGTCAATTTTTTCATTACGTTTCAGCGTCGTTTTAAGGAGTTGCAAATATGAATCGGGAAGAGAAGGCAATCTTAACCGTCGGAGACAAAACTATTGAATTACCCATTTTGGTCGGAACGGAAGGGCATAAATCAATTGATATTTCGAGATTGTACGACGAACACGGCATCACCGTATTCGATCCGTCTCTCGGAAGTACATGCATGTGTAAAAGTACAATCACTTACATTGACGGAGATAAAGGAATTTTACGCTACCGCGGAATTCCAATAGATCAATTCGACCGCCCGCAACCCAATTTCATCGAAGTTACGTGGCTTCTCATTTTCGGAACTTTGCCGACCCGGCAGGAACTCCGTGATTTTCGCGAACTCTTGACCGGAAATGAAATGTTGCACGAAGGTTTACGCCGGCAATTCGGTGATTTACCGCCGAAATCGCCCCCAATGGCAATCCTTTCGGCAATGCTAAGCCAATTGGCGTGTTACCACGAAAAATTCCTGCCGCTGGGCGATGACGAATTGTTTGTCGAAGCGGCGGCTCGCTTAATCAGCAAAGCCCGAACTATTGCCGCTTATTCTTACAGGCGATCAAAAGGATTGCCGTTTATGTATCCTGATCCGGCGTTGCGTTACGGAGCAAACTTCCTGCACATGATGTTTTCCATCCCGTATCAACAATATATTATCGGCGAAGAAATCGAAGATGCCATCAATCTGGTGCTCATTTTACATGCTGATCATGAACAAAATTGCAGTACCTCCACTGTCCGCACCGTCGGATCGGCACGGGCAAACCTTTTTGCGTCGTGTGCCGCCGGAGTCAGCGCTCTTTGGGGACCGCTTCACGGCGGCGCCAATGTCGAAGTTATGAGAATGCTCGAAACAATTTACAACGGCGGTATGAAACCGGAAGAATGTATCGAAGCGGCAAAAGATAAAACGAATCCCTTTAAACTTTTTGGATTCGGGCATCGTGTTTACAAGAATTATGATCCGCGTGCCAAAATACTCAGGGCGGCGGCGGATCGGGTTTTTGCCCGCCAGAAAACAAACGATCCGCTTTTGGATGTGGCGCGGAAACTGGAGGAACTGGCTTTGGAAGACCCGTATTTTATCGAGCGGAAATTATACCCGAATGTTGATTTTTACAGCGGGATTTTACTTCGAGCGATAGGAATTCCGACCAATATGTTTACCGTAATCTTCGCAATGGGTCGTTTGCCCGGCTGGATTGCCCAATGGAAAGAACAACACGACAATCCCTTGCAAAAAATTATCCGTCCCCGTCAACTTTATATCGGTAATAAAATCACCGATTATATTCCCATTGGCGAACGCTAACTTCCGGCAATTATACTTTGAACGGTTGCTAATTATCCCCTCTATCAATTATAAATCAAACGACAATGTACATAGCAAACCCAATTTACGATGTGGTCTTCAAATTCATGCTGGAAGATGAAGAAGTTGCGAAATCATTCCTTTCGGCAATTATTGAAGAAGAAGTGTTGGAACTCCGTTTTGCAACACGGGAACGTACCATTCGCCGCCCCGC
>JAITQV010000519.1 GCA_031288765.1 Planctomycetaceae bacterium | reverse complement strand
TGATGAGCGGTTTTAATTTTGTTTCCATTTGACATTGTGTCCCTAGCGGGACACGCATTTCTTTTATAATATTTTTCTACCAACATTTCGTCCCTAACGGGACGGAGTTTAGCGAAGGGTGTGTGGGCGAAAAATCTTTCGCCCCTACCACATATACGAAGGTTGACGAAACCGACGTAATCGTCCGCCGACAAATTTCCCAGTCGGCTAACGCCGACGCAACCGCTACGGCGAGCGGTTGCCTACCTTATGATTATAAATTTTCACGTTCTTTTATGTTTTTGATTAGGAAATCAAGAGGTAGGCGACCTTTCTTTGTAAAACTGAATTTTTAGAGGTACCCAATTATTAGAGATACTCTACAAAGGTTGTTTCGTTTGGAAAATTGCGTAAAAATAAGGTTGGAAAACCGGTGATTGATGTTGACAAGAATCTTTCATTTGACAGTTATCCATGTCTGCGATTGTGCTGAACGGAAAACGGCGTCAATCCATCGGTCAATTTTGATTCCTTGCAACAAGTCCGGCGTTGCCGGACGATTTTCTACAACACCATGCAGGAAATTCGATAGGCAAGACACATGAGCACGAACCCAACCTGAAGTTGATTTTGGCGACGGAAATTCTGTATCGGGACGTTCCAACCTCGCTCCGCAAGGAATTTGCCGCCAACCTGAATAACCGCCAAGCGGTTTGTCGGAAACAGTTGCATCGAAAAATTCCAGAAAATGCGGATTCATCAGGCTAAACCGTATCGCCCCTTTTTCTCCATTGATTTCAAACCGCATTTCGTCTTCGTTGCCGGTTGCCAATTTAGTTGCTTCTAAAATTCCGTGGGCTCCGTTTTGGGTTTTCACCAAAATAGTTACAGCATCTTCCGCCCGAACATCCGCTAAATCAGGATTTGATTCCGAAACGGGACGTTTTGGCACAGCATGTTGAGTTTCCGCCAAAAGCGAATCCGCCGGACCTAACAAATGATCCGTTAAATCAAAAAGATGAGATGCCAAATCACGAACAACTCCTCCAAATTCCGAATGTTTCCACTTAAAAGGCACCAAAGGTGAAGCGTTACTCGAATGAAGATACGCAAACCGAAACTGATAAATCCGCCCGAGTTGCCCGTCATCAATTAACCGTTTTGCTTTCCGAATTGCCGAAAAAAAACGGAGATGAAACGTCATCTGATTTGTTGCAGTATATTTTTCCGTATTAATAATATTTCGGACATATTCGGCTTCGGCAAGCGAAGCGGTGAGCGGTTTGTCGCAATAAATCGCTTTACCGTTTTGAATAGCGGAAATCAGGGCTTCAAAGTGTTGGTTGTTTGGTGTACAAATATGGACAATATCAATATCGGGATTTTCCGTAATGTCACGAAAACAGGTTGTTGCGGTTTGGGCATGGCAAAGCCGTTTTGCTTGTTCTGCTGTTTCGGGATGAGCGGTTGCGACGTGGGAGATTTGAAATTGGGCGTCAAACGGTTCCGAATAATACGGCAAGGCAGCATAGCCGAAAGCATGAACTTTACCAATCATGCCGAAACCAATAATTCCAATACGATATATTTTCATGGTTGAAAATTCCCGTCCGGTTAAACAATATTGTTCAGCATCAATAACCGGTATTTAATAATAATAATAATAATAATAGTTACACAAGCGAATTAAAACCAACACGATCAATATTCCGCTTGCGTAACTATTAACTATTCACTTTCAGCTATTAACTATTCACGCTTCGTCCCAACATTTTTTGAGATATTCAACCGATTTGGGAACTTCAACCGTTTTATCGCCGTCAACACTGCATTCGAACCCCACAAATTCGGAGTAACCAATGTATTTGAGACCGCGCATCGCTTTGACATGACAATGGTTATCCTGACCGGGCAAACGGCGTTTGGTGCCGTTACCGAGATGGACATGTTTCACAAATTCCCCTCCGGCGATAAAAGCAGCCATATCATCGGGTTCTTCGGTGTACATGTGGTAGGTGTCGCCAAGAACCGCAACTCCAGGAACTCCGGCATCTTTCGCAATTTGGGCGGCATCGCCGACCTGCCGCAAAAACCACGCCTCACCACGCCGTAACGGTTCAAGAATGATATGAGTTTTGTGTTCGGCGGCAAACGGACCAAGCTCTTTGAGCATGGCAACCGTCAATTCACGAATACGCCAATTCGGACGATCCGGTTTTCCGGTTGCCGGAACGTAAACAACTCCGTTCGCTCCAAGTGTGCCGGCTCTTTCGAGTTGTACTTTTAGTTCGTCGAAACCTTGTTTACGTTTTTCGGGGTCTTCGTCGGTTAATTTGTTACCGAAAGAGCCGATACAAATTGAAGCGATTCGCAAACCGGCATCATCGGCGCGTTTTTTCCAATCTAAATAATTATCATCAAGTCTTCCGATTTCAACGGCTTCAAAACCGTTTTGTTTCATCCATTTGAGTTTTTCTTCGGTGTTGCCGCCGGGAATAATACCGAGTTGGCTGCAAAACCGAAGTTTGGCTTTTGCCCGCTGATCACTCGTAACAGAACCCGATTCGGCGGCACGAAGCGGTGAAGACGATACGGAAATCGTCGCCGCAACTCCAACTGTTGCGGCAGTTGCCAAAAAATTACGTCGTTGCATGGGAGTCTCCTAAAATTGGTGAAAAAATGTTTTTGGAAAAAATTGAAAAATTTTACCCAACCAAAAACAACTCCGAAACATTATACCAACCCCAAAAACAAACTCAACAGGCAGGTAACCGTCAGGAAACTGCCGTCCTTTGCGGAGCAAGGTTACCCGCTTTTTCATTTCCAACGTAAATTGATTATCTCAAAAATTCCATTGATAGTACAAAAATAACTCCACTTTATTAGTAACTGTCTATTTTTATTAACCACTGAATACACGAAATACACGGATTTTATAATAGTAATAATATTTACGTAAAAATTCAAGGTTAGTTTATTTATAGGAAATAGGACACAAAAAAGTTTTTTGTTATTATATTCATTTTGTATCCTCAAAAAATAAATTATGATTTTATCAATTTACAAATTCCGTGTGTTCCGTGTATTCTGTGGTTAATAAAAAGTATTCTGTGGTTAATAAAAAGTATTCTGTGGTTAATAAAAATAGACAGATACAATTTAATGATTACGTTCTGTTGAGGTTTTAGTCTTGTTGCGGATATTGACAAGCAATCTGTAAACTTTATAATCAAATAATTCGTTGCTTTGGGGCTGAAATCAGCCGGTTTTCCGTCAATATTTTTTGTGAACAGTTTCAAAAAAATGAAAACGCAACTCTTTGTCCAAGTTAAACAAATCGGGAAACGGAAACCGCTCATCGAAAAACA
>JAITQV010000496.1 GCA_031288765.1 Planctomycetaceae bacterium | reverse complement strand
GAAGATCACGCCAAAAAATAATACCGCAACAAACATCTTTCGTAAACTATTCAGTATTTTGTTTTTTAACACGGAACACGCTGAAATTTCGCGGAATCACGCGGAAGTTATTGTTCCGCATCTTTCCGCGTCCTTGTTTCGCGTCTTCCACGTTAAAAAACTGTAATATTTCATCGGAATTTCTTTCTAAAATTTTATAACCATGAGGTAGGCAACCGCTCGCCGACCTTTTGTTGACAAACTTCCGTAGGTTGCGATTCGCTCTGCCTACGGTTATGCACATCAACCCTTTGCGGGATTAAAATTCAGTGTTAATATTGAAAACAAAGGACGGAATAGATACAAAAACACTTTATTCTGTCTTAAAAGAACTTCATTCTATCCTAAAAATGCGCCATTTCGGTGCCAAAACATTCATTCCGGCGTTTCGGCGAATGGTTACCTATCTGACTGACTAAATACAATAAAGAAGGAGAGAAATTTCCAAAATTTTTAATAATTTTTTGGCATTAAAACTATTTTTTCCTTAACTCTTTTATTTACAAAGAAATACAAATTTAGAATTCGTGTTGACATATTTGGGAAGATAGTTATAATTAGTGTCGTTGGCAATTTCGGCAGAATCGGAAAAACCGGAAGGCTTGGTTGATTCTACCGAATACGTGGTACATTTCAAATTGGAAACTTACAGCAAGTCCGAATACTGGGTTAGTTTCCACAAAACACGAAAACCAAAATATTTTGATCGTTTTGGTAAAGTAAGTAAATTTTTTTGAAAAAGGATTGTTTAAATTTTATGTCACTTAAAACAGTTTTCACAACAGGCGAAGCCGCCAAAATTTGTAAAGTCAGTCAACAAACGATTATTCGTTGTTTCGATTCCGGTCAACTCAAGGGTTTTCGGGTTCCCGGCAGCCGATTTCGCCGAATCCCGCGTGATCAACTTTTTGCGTTTATGCGCGACAACGGTATTCCGACGGATGCCTTGGAAAGCGGTAAACGGAAAATTTTGGTTGTTGACGATGATCGGGAACTCGTCGAATTGATTTGTGATGTACTGGAGCGGGACGGACGTTTTGAGACCAAATCAGTCAACAACGGTTTTGACGCCGGAATGATGGTCAAAGAATATCGTCCCGACCTGATTGTTTTGGATGTCATGCTTCCTGATATTAACGGTAAGGAAGTTTGTGTTCGGGTTCGAAGCGATGATACGTTGGAAGAAGTAAAAATTATCTGTATCAGCGGTATGGTCGAGAGTGAAAAGATTCTCGAACTCAGGATGTCCGGAGCGAACGACTTCCTGCAAAAACCCTTCGAAACGGAAAAACTTATCGAAAGAATTTGTAATTTGCTCGAAGTTGAATCCTTCATTTAAGGCGGCGAATGAGTAAGAGCGGCAGCGATGATTATTGAAAATTGTTTTTCATAAAATTTGATCTGCCGTTCTTATCTTCTTTTGCAGACCGAAAACCAAAATTGCCGGAGGCATAATCTCACGTTACCGTCAATGCAGTGTTCAGAAAATAAACCGGTGATTCTCACAGCAGGAAGTATGTGGCAATCGCCGTTGTGGTCGGAAGTCAGTACGAATGTTTTTTCGGACGAAGAACGAAAAAGCGGCGCCAACACTCTCAAAGAAACAGTTCGGCGGTTGTTTCGGCAACGGAAAAAAGCCGATATTGTTTGCACAAGCGGCGGCGGAGTTAATTTTTGGTATGCTTTTTACAACCGCTTTTTTTCTTTACCCCAAAACCGTGTACCGCAAATTGCCGGTGAAAACTTTCTGCCGGAGTCTAATCCCAAAAGTATTCTATGGCGGTTCAAACGGTTATTGCGGCGTATTGTTTTTTCGACGACGGACGCTTTCATTGTTTATACGGAGCCGGAACGAAAACTTTGGGCGGAATATCTGAATCTTCCGATTGAACGCTTTCACACGCTTCTTTTCCACACCAATATTTTGGAACCGCATTGGACGCCTGTCGGGAATTACGGATTTGCCGCCGGACGTTCCGAACGGGATTACAATACTTTTTTTGAAGCCGTGCGGAATTTGGATGCTCGGTTTGTTGTGGTTGCCGATCCTCAGAATGTTGAGGGTTTGGCGATTCCCGGCAATGTCGAATTATATTGTAACATATCGCATCAACAGTATCTCGATCTTCTCGAAAAAGCCGCTTTTACGATTGTTCCGCTCCAAATCCGGCAACGATCTACCGGACAAGTTGTGGTGTTGGAGGGATATGGTTTGGGGAAACCGACCATTGTAACCCGTTGTCTTGGGATTGACGGTTATCTCCGTGAGAACGAAACCGGATTTTTTTGCGAACCTCATGATCCGGCAAGTCTTAGGGAAAAAATCGAAATTTACTTTCATTCCCCTTCACTGATTGAACAACATGGTCGTGCGGCTTTGGATTGGACATTGCGGGAATTTACTTTTGACGCTTTTGTCAAAAAAGAATTGAACATTATCAATAACGTTTGGCAACATTCTTTGAACCGCACTAAAAATTGCAATTGTTCACATTGAATTTCTATAAAGCGGGCGATTTTTGCCGTCCATCGCTTAAAATGCCTTAAATTAAGTATATTTACTTTGTTAATTTTTGGAGAGTACAGTCAGTGCCTAACCCTGCGAAGTTAAAACAAGACAAAAAGCCATTAAGTTGGTCAACAATTTTGGTTGTTAGTTCTTTTCTATTCGTTTTTGTATCTATGAGCGGAAGAAACATAGCTATTACTACCTGTTTTTTATGCATTATATTAGTTTGTATTTGTCCTCATATAAGAAAAAGTTACGTTATAATGTTACTGCTATTGTTCATGTGTTTGGGACTAACTTTTACGCCGTTAGATATTACTATTCGAAGAAACCAAGTATTTCAAGCCAAAATATTACCAATTATGGCAACACATGGTACGTATAATCATATAAGAGAAAAAGAAAAACAAGGACAAAAAATTAACGAGGATTTTGTAGTTTATCATTTCAGCGGAGGCATCAAGTTCACGTTACCCCAATATGCACTTGTTATATTTATACCCTGATACGTTGTTCGTACCTATTTTATCCTTTGTTGAGCAATGACGCAGGATAACCTTATTTTCAACCTAATTTTTCCGAACAAAACAACCTCAGTAGCCAAGAAGC
>JAITQV010000354.1 GCA_031288765.1 Planctomycetaceae bacterium | reverse complement strand
GGTATGTACCAATTGCCTTTGGGTATCTACCAATTCCCTTTTGGTACCTACCAATTGCCTTCCGGTATCTACCAATTCCCTTTTGGTACCTACCAATTGCCTTCCGGTACCTACCAATTTGCTTTTTGGTACCTACCAATTGTCTTTTGGTACCTACCAATTGCTTTTTGGTACCTACCAATTGCCTTTGGCTGCCTACCAATTTTCCCTCTTTGGGCGTTGGCAAGCGTTTTTTGTCAGCGTAAAGGTGTTCGTTGTCCGAACAGTGATTTACATGATTTGTTCGATTAGTGTGATTTGTTTAACCTTTGGAATTTGTGTTTTTTGCCGGCTAACATCAACGTAACCGCTCGGTAAATACGGTTGCCTACCTCTTGAATAAAAAATTGAAGTGATTATTTTATAACAACAGGGAGTTCGGAAAGATTTAAACAACAACGTATCAAGGCAATGTTGCTTAAACTTAATTCGTTTTATAAACCTCAATATTAACTATTCACTATTAACCACTAACTATTAACTATTATGTCACTTACACGCAGAACATTTGTTAAAAAATCAATGGCAGTTCTCGGAATGGCTTCAACATTTGCAATTTCGGGAACTCAGTCGTCCGGTCAAATTCTTGGCGCTAATGAACGCTTACGTGTTGGCGTTGTCGGTATCAATGGGCGAGGACAAAGCCATATCAAAGAATTCGGTTCCATGAAAGATGCCGAAGTAACATTTTTGATTGATGTTGACAGCAAATTACACGGTCCAGTTGCCGCGAAAGTCGAACGGGATCACGGTAACAAACCAATTTGTGTTCAGGATGTCCGTAAGGCTCTGGACGACAAAAATCTCGATGCAATTTCCATTGCCACCTGTAACCATACCCATTCGCTCTTCACCATTTGGGCTTGCCAAGCGGGAAAAGATGTTTACGTCGAAAAACCATGCTCCCATAATATTTTTGAAGGGCGAAAATGTGTGGAAGCGGCGGAAAAATATAAACGTATTGTCCAACACGGAACACAACAACGTTCCTCCGCTCAACGATTTCTCAATCTGGCGGCACTTAAAAGCGGGAAATACGGGACATTGAAAATTGCCAAAGGTTACTGCTGCAAACCGCGTTGGTCGATTGGATTCAAACCCGAAGAAACACCGCCCGAAACTCTCAATTGGGACATTTGGCTCGGTCCGGCACCGCTTCAACCGTTTCACCGGAATTTAGTCCATTACAACTGGCATTGGTTTTGGGATACCGGTTGCGGCGATATCGGCAACCAAGGAGTTCACGAAATAGATGTTTGCCGTTGGATGACCGAACAAACCTTACCTAAGAATGTTGTCGCTTTTGGGGCGCGGTACGTCAATGAACCGGAAAAAGAGTTCAAAGATCAAGGGCAAACCCCCAACCAACAACTTTGTCTTTACGATTACGGCAATGTAAAATTGCTCTTTGAAACACGCGGGCTTGTTAAACCGAAAACAACTTGGGAACCCATTGTTGATGTTGAATTATACACGGATCAGGGAATGATTCGCGGTTCGGAATTTTTCCCGTATGATTCGGCAAAAGAAAAAATAAAACTCGAAGCGGAATACGAAAAACCCGAAGGCAGTGTGTTTACGAACTTTGTCCGATGCGTGCGCAACCGTGATCGCAGCCAACTTCGTGCGGATATTCTCGAAGCCCATCTTTCCGCCGCACATTGTCATCTTGGTAATATCTCCTATCGGCTTGGCGAAACCGCTTCACTTGATTCGATCAAGTCGGCGTTCGGCGATAATCCGATTGTTCAAAAGGCGTTAGGTAATGTTGTAAAAAACACAACCGACGCACTACCGAATTTAACCGCTCCTGAATTTATATTGGGGCAAGAATTAACATTTGATCCGGTTAAAGAACAATTCATCAACAACTCCGCCGCCAATACTTTATTGACAAGAGATTATCGGAAACCTTATGTTGTTCCCGAAACAGTCTGAACAGGAATTGCGTTGCCGATACTCAATAGGAAATTAGATAAACAACAATAATCTGTTATGTTTTCCGTTGCAATCATTTACTTCAAGACCTTAATTCGTTTCAGTTTTTCCTTTGTACAATTTCCGCTCAATACCGGGAATGTAATTTGTCCAGTCCCCCCCAAGATTGGGGTCTTCAATTATATATTTGCGGAATTCGGCAAGCTTGGAATCAAACGAATCAATCAAGTAAAGTGCAACCGCTTCCAATGTCATCGGCAATTTCGCACTTTGGTTTTCGTAAGCTCCATGATGCGACAAAAGTAAATGTTTTAAGATCATCATAGTTTCCGTGTTGAACGGTTCACCACAGTTTTTTTCCGTTTCTTTTATTTTTTCGCTCAATATTTCAATACCGAGAAACGAATGTCCGAGCATTTGTCCTTGATCCGAATAAAACGTTTCACCGCTAAACGATAATTCCACTGTTTTCCCAATATCGTGCAAAAACGCCCCAACCAAAAGCAAATCACGGTTAATCCACGTATATAAATTGGTAATACATTCGACAACTTCCATCATTTGTACGGAATGTTCCAATAAACCGCCCGGATACGCATGATGTAACTTGATTCCCGCCGGAGCCCTGCAAAACCGTTCCATTAACTCTTCGTCAAGCAAAATACAATCCGTAAGATTCCGTAAATCCGGATCTTTTATCGAATGAAGTAATTCCAAAAGTCTGGCTCTTTTTTTGGTTACGTCAACATAATTGAACCGAAGAAATTCCGTTTCATCAATCGGATTCTTTTTTGTATCAATTCTCGTCAGTTTTTTAGCAATAAATTGCAGTGTTCCCTGAAAACGTTGCGCAATACCTTCCACCAAAACGTAATCGCCGTTATCAAATTGGTAAAACACTTCGTCCGCTATATTCCAGAGACGTGCACTGATCACACCGGTTTTGTCGGACAAATTGAACTGAAGATAAAAGTTACCGTTTTTGTTTGATTTAAGCTGTTTGTCTGAAATCAAATAGATCTCTTCAACCTTTTCATTATCACGGAACTGGTTAATATATTGTCGGGACATTATAAAAAAGGAAAATAAAAATGTTAGGTTTCGAAATGGTCTTAACAATTCACTTAACAGAACATGAAGCGGAACAAAATACCGGTTGTCGACGGCAAAAGTTGTTTTTGTTTCGACGCCGATTTGTCTTTAACTATTGAAATGTTCATTTTAATGCCGTTGCAAATTCGTCTAACGAAACACATGTCAAAGCAAAATCTGCTAATTCGTCAAGTTGGGCAATATCCCGAATGGAATTGATTTTTTTCCGGAGCGATTCCGAAGGCGGTTCCAAACGGCGTGATAAAATACGGATTATCATTTCGGCTTTACCCTTGGCTTCACCTTTAACTTCACCTTCGGCTTTACCTTCAGCACGCCATTCATCAATACAGCCAAGATCTTTCAAACATTGTTTAACTTTTTCTCCCAGCATAATTGCCTCCTGAAATGTTGCGATATTGGCTTCCGTTACCACATTAAGGTAAGCATCAAGAACAATATCTTTACCATGTTTTGCCGCTTCCGTTAAAAGATGACGGAAACGGACAACATTTAATTCTTTACTCAAATGAGTGAGCCAAAGGTTTTCGGCTTCCTCCAACTCACTCGAAACAATGATTTGTATTGGTCTCGTATTGTAATCAATAACATAAATTCCATTTTGGTTTGATGTTATTGTGGAACGATTGGACAAATATTTTAACAAGTTATACGGATGTTGCGAAGTTACCAACGTTACCGATGAATCCGCTATATCAATTTTTTCGCGGTATGCGTAAAAAAATTGATAACTTTGTGTTTTGTAATAGTTGCCAATATCAAGTGTATCATCGGGACTTTTGTATTCAATAATATTATGTTGTCGAAAAATTCGGGCAATATTTTTATCAATAACAATATCTTTATGTTTTTTGATGATAAGAATATCAACTCGCAAGGGTCCTTTGGTTAATTGATATTCGTCTTTGAATTCCAACACATCACGGTACTCGTTAAGTTCAAGTTGCATTGCTCCACAAAATGCCGGATGCCACAACGTCTTTGCCATAATTCTATTTTCAAGGGTGATTGGGCGAGCAATTTATATTTTGTTAGTTTACAATGAATATTGTTTTTTTCAAGAGAGGCTATTTTGTTTTACCGATCAATTTTTGCGGCGAATACCAAAGCGACTCCCAATATTTCCGATCAACAGCGTAAGGGTCTATTGGAGTTTTTGTTCGGTCGTGATCCGGCGGTAAAATTCCATAACGCATCATTTCACGTGTATAAGCTTCATTAGCGTAAAACGGTTTCATACTAAAACGGTTGCTTTCTTCGAGAATATAACACCGTCCACGTTCGATTGCCGTTAAAAGTAATTTGTAATCGGGATCATCGGTATTTTTGAATATTGTTTCACTGCAACGTTGTTTTCCGCCTGCGCCTGTTGCCAGCGGTGCCGTTAAGAACCGTGATTTTTCTGGATCGGTAAAGTTAAAAAACAATTGGCGGTTATATCGCGGGACATTATGTGTTAAAGTATGCGGCAGGAGCATATTTTTTTCTTTTGTGTGGCAGGAATCGCAACGCTGTTTCAGTACGTTATTGATTTCCTTAACTTCCGTCCAATTTTCGTCGGTAACAACCATTTTATTACGGTAATACCATCCGACTTGTCCGGTTCCATTGGCGGCGTAAGTTCCGGCGTAATTAGCCCCAACATCCAACCAATACCGTACCATTTTCTTTTCGGCGTCTGAAAGTTTTGCTTCGCCGTGATTTTCATTGATTAGTTTCATTAGTTTACTTGCACTGCTTCCGATTTGGTACGGTTCAAAATTACTTTCGGGTCTATTGCGGTTATCGCCGAACATACTCCGGTAGGAAAGGTTGAGATAACTGAACGTATATTGCGCTCCCCAATCGCCGACCAAATTGACGCTGCCGTCCATTTGATCGTTGTTATGGCAGGAAACGCAATGCTTGTCGAGGATCGGTTGAATATCGCGCGGAAAATCGAACACATCAGGAATTCCCTCAATTGGTTGCGGTCGAACCGGCGCACGCGACAACACTTTAACCAACGGCGATTCCAGCGTCATTGGAGCCTGAGTTCGCGGTTCGTGACAACCGATGCAAGCGGAAATTTCACCCGGCATTACATTTGTAAAACTATGCATTCGTTTGACCGGTTTATCATCGTGATCCATTGCGACAAAAAGGAAACTGCGTAGTGCGGGCAATTCCATGAATGCGGAACCATCCGGTTGAACCGGAACCGTTCCAATAATCCGTTCCAGTGTGAAAGTTCCGCCGCTGGAGATTTGATCCATTCCGCCGCTGTAATGAATGGGTTCCGGCAATGTTTCGAGAACAAGCAATTCTTTGATGGAACCCGGTTTAACATGGCGCATTTTGCGTCCTTCGTAAATATTGACAACGGCGAGGCGTCCATGAGTTTGCGACCAATCAACCGTATCGGAAACGGTCATTTCGGGTTGCCGTTTTTTGACGGGTCGCGGTTCATGTACGTAAAATCCTGCGGCTTTCAGATCGTCAGGAAGTTCGTAAAGCGTTTGTTCACGTCCATCGGCGTTGATCAATTCCAGACATTGGCGTCGAGCCGCCATGAACGCCTTTTCCGAAAAAGCCCACGGATCGGCGTGGTCGGCGTGAAACCCGATGCGAACAGCGCCGACGGGGTGATCCGGTCCAAGTGTTGGATCAACGAGTGTTAGCCAGCCGTAATGTTCTGTCCGACCATGACCCGGCGAAAACGAAGCAACAATTTTATGACTGTTTTCGACGGGTTTTGCGTCAATCATTACAATTCCCGGTGTGAGATTGCCGTAGAAAGCGTTATGGCGTGTGCCGTCGGGGTTCATTGTCCAAAGATGATGGTAATGAACCTGGCTGCGGTCAACATATTCCCAGCGGGTGTATAAAATTTGTCCGTTGGACAGTTGCCAAGGAGTGTTATCGTGTTCAACATTGGCGGAAACTTCGCGGATATTTTCACCGTTTGGATTGCAGCGATGCAGGGTTGCCACCGGCGTCAGCCAGCACTGAACCCAACGTTTTGTACGGCTGGAACAAAAAATGATGTCTCCGTCGGCGGTGTAAATCGGTTCAATATCATCCCAATCGCCGTTGGTAATTTGCCGCAAACCGGTTCCGTCAATATTAATTTCATAGAGATTGAAGTGTTTTTTTCCGGCGGGAAGATAGGAAAAAATGATTTTTTTACCGTCGTGATGTAATTGGGGATCACGGATTGTTCCTTCTTTATCTTCAAAAACGGTTCTAACCTGTCCCGAATCGACATTTAGGATATTCAGCCATGCGCCGGCTCCGAGCGGAAATGGTCGGACATTGTTATCGGCGGCGTAATAACCGAAGTTGGCGTACCAATGTTCATCGGTTCCGGGTTTTCGGACAACGAAAAGAATTTCGTTGACATCTTTCATATCACCGGCGCGAAATTCTTGTTTGAGATTTAGGGGCGGCAACTGTTGTGGGGGATTGGGTTGGTCGCACAATACCAAATAATCGTAAAACAGCCAGCTGCCGTCTTGAAGTGTGATTTGGAGTTTGTTGGTTCCTGCCGAAAGGACGGAGTTTTGGGGTAATTCGATGATAGTTGGTTCGAAGTAGCCAATATCGTTGATGGCGTTGAAATCGTAATTGCCGGGACCTTTTGGTTGGCGTTTTGGTTCGGTGGTTTTGCCGTTGATGTCAACGATGATTTGAGATTGTTCTGTTGGGTGGGCGAAGGCGGCACCGATAATGAGGTACAGTGGTTTTTCGGACAATTGGTTGACATCAAAATCGGTCGTAAATTCGATAGCAAACGTAAACGAATGTCCGGCATTTTTCATATCACGTGTACTGATATGAATGGGCGCCCAATCGCGTGGTTGGTTTTTTCCGATCACATAATTAATGGCGGGGGATTTGGTTTTGGCATTGACCAATTCCTGCCATTTGGGGTTAAAGCGAAATTCTGTTGCTTGGGCGTCGGGTCTTCCGATGTGAAATACAACATTTCCGCATGGTGTCCATTCATTATTTTGGGCGGTTGCTGTTTGGGCGGCAGTAATGGGGAAAAACAACAGGGCAAAACTAAACAAATAAAATAGTTTCATTGGCGACCTCTACTTTAAAACGGAACAAAGATGTTAAGACCCAATGGTCTATATAGTGGGGTTTATTATACTTTACAAGATTAATTTAAGCAAGACATCATTTTTGCGAAGGTTCTTGCGGAAAACCGAATTAGTGAATAGTGGAATTTATTCTAGTGATTTGTTTTCAGTATTAACCCTGAATCTTAACTCCGCAATGTGTGTGATGTTGGTTGGTTGGTTGGTTGGTTGGTTGGTTGGTTGGTTGGTTCGGTACGTTGTCGGCGTCCGCCTGATTCGCCCGGCAACAGAAATCCGAGCAAGTGCACATCGTCAGCGGTCATAACTCCTGCGGCAAATTCGCTATACGCCCAAATTTTGACCTGAAGCAGGCAAATTCCTATGGTTGATTTGAGCAACGTGTTGCGAAGTTCGTGGTCAGCTACCGAACCCGCTGTGGAACGGTACTTATTGATTATACTTTCCACGTTTTGAAATTGCTCTTTTAATACGTGAAAAGTATGGAAAATACGCCAACAAAATACTGATTTGAGTTAGAAAAAAGAATGTCCCTAAAATTCCAACTCTTCAAAA
>JAITQV010000587.1 GCA_031288765.1 Planctomycetaceae bacterium | reverse complement strand
AAAAAGATGAGTTCCCCAATTGAAAAGTTGAGTTCCCCAATCGAAAAGGGGAAGTAAACAATTGAAATGTTTAGCCCAACAATTCGAATGTTTAGTCCAACAATTCGAATGTTTAGCCCAACAATTGGAAATGTTTAGCCCAACAATTCGAATGTTTAGCCCAACAATTGGAAATGTTTAGCCCAACAATTCGAATGTTTAGTCCAACAATCGGAATGTTTAGCCCAACAATTGGAAATGTTTAGTCCAACAATCGGAATGTTTAGCCCAACAATTGGAAATGTTTAGCCCAACAATTTGGTGTAAATTGCTGTTTTGTCGCTTTTAGCGAGTATGTTGTCCGTAAAAACGATGATTTTCTCACTCGAAACGGGGAATTTCTTCACTCGAAGCGAGGAAATCTTGCGAAAGGAGAAAGAAAATCCCCATTGCCTTGTCCATCATGACATTCGGAATGGGGAAATTTGTAATTATTCGTATCTATATTCAGCGGAATAATTTTTTGTTGTGAAACATTTTAAAAGTTGTTTTGTGTTATTTCAAAAACAACCCAATGGTTGAAATATTACCGATTAGATTATTAGATTAATAGTCATCCGGCAGTTGTTTCATTTGGCGCAGCGAAAAAACGGGACCTTCTTTGCAAACATAAACAGAACCGCAATTGCAACGCCCACACTTTCCAACTCCGCATTTCATCCGGTTTTCGAGACTTGTAAAAATATTGGCGTCATCCATTCCGGCATCGGCGAGAACAGGAAGAGAAAATTTAATCATAACCGGAGGACCAACCACCAAAGCCGCCGCGTTTTTCGCATCGAATGTTGCTTCTTTAAGAATTGCCGGTACAAAACCGATTTTGCCGTTCCATTCCGATGTTTCGCCTCCCGGATCAACCGTTTGCAGAACATCCACATTCGGAAATTCCTTCCATTTTGCCAAATCGTTTCGGAATACCAAATCGCCGACAGTTCTTGCTCCGTAAACGATTGTGATTTTGCCGTATTTTTCCCGATTTTCCAAAGCGTACCATATCGCACAACGAATCGGCGGCATTGCAATTCCGCCGCCGACAAACACAAGGTCTTTGCCTTCCCATTCTTTCATCGGGTAAGCGTTCCCGTAAGGACCGCGAAACCCAATCGTTTCGCCGGGAACAATTTCCCACATTGCTTCTGTTACTCTGCCCGTTTTGCGAAAACAAAATTCGATATAATCTTTCCAATTGGAACTGGAACAGATATTGAAAGTTGATTCGCCGTAGCC
Organism: Planctomycetaceae bacterium; assembly: GCA_031288765.1. Taxonomy (GTDB): domain Bacteria; phylum Planctomycetota; class Planctomycetia; order Pirellulales; family Thermoguttaceae; genus WRKP01. The sequence goes on along the minus strand of JAITQV010000587.1, from coordinate 2,062 downwards.
GAATACGCTGTAAAGACCGAATTGCCCGACATTGAAGGAAAAATTCTTTTGTTTTTCTTCGTCACGAAAACGGATTCTGACGGATTTTACATCAATTGTATGTTGTGTTGTTTCGATAACTTCCATCAAATCCGGTTTATAGATGTTGATGTCTTTGCTCATATTTTTGCGGGTTGGCTATAGAAGGGGTTGAGTTGGGGTGAAGTGAAAACGGCAGCGGATTTCTTTTGAGCCGGTTCAATAAAATCCGAATTATAACATGTTGAATTTAAAAACAAAGTATTGACCCGCCGGATTGCAGCGGGTTGGAAACTTTTATCCGTTTCGGAGCGAAGGAAATTTTTTAATCTTGCCTGTTATCAAAGAAGATCAAAAAATTTCCTAACGCCGATAAACATCAATCAGGTCATTACCGGAAGTATAAAAGAGAAAAACCTGCAACTTACCGAATAATTCCTTCATTCCCGACATACATTAAGACAACGGCATGACAATATAGATATAACTGTCATCTGTCCTGATGGTCAAAGGCTCACCATCGCTAAGAAAAAGAGTGAGATTTTTTTCCGGTTCCATCACTTTCAAAACATCGATCATGAATTTGGGGTCGAGTTTCAGTTCTTTTTTGGGTCCGGTGTAAGAAATCGGCAATTCAACAGAAGAATCGCCGATTTCGGAGCCGTGTCCTTGAAGTTCCAATTTTCCGTTTTCGAAAACGAAATTGATGCCGGGTTGTTTTTCGGAGGTTACAACGGCGGCTTGCCGAACCGCAGAAAATAAGGCTCCGGTTAAGATATCAATTTGGGTTTTTCCTTCGGCTTCGGGAATGATACTTCGCCAGCGCGGAAAGCGTCCTTCGACCAAACGCGTAAAGAAAACGGAATTGCCAAACTGAAACAACGCCCGATTGGGGGAAACGGCGAGTTTGACGGGTTCTTCATCGTTGGTGATTGCCCGCTCGACCAATTGCAAGGTTTTTGTCGGAAAGATGGAAGTTTCGACTTTATGCCCGTTGATGCATTGGACGGTTCCTGACTGGTACGCCAAACGTCGTCCGTCTGTTGCTACGACGGCGGCGGTGTCGTCAATTAATTCGAAAAACACGCCGCCCAACGCGTATTTAGCGTTATCGGTATCGGTTGCGAACAGGGTTCGGCGGATCATTTCGCGCAGGGATTTTGCGGGGATTTCGTGGTAGGAAGTTTCCGAGAAATTCTCAACATCGGGAAATTCATCTGGGGGTTGGGTGGTCAAGGTGAAGCGGCTTCGGGTTCCGCTGACGACGGTTTTGTCTTGATCGCTTTCGATTTGCAATTTTGCTTCGGAGCTTTCGGTGAGGATCATTTTGAGTCGTTTTGTCGGCAGGATTGCTTCGCCTTTTTCGAGAGTTTCGCAATTATCCAGAAAGAGCCGGATACCGAGTTCCGTATCGGTTGCTTGGAGCAGGACTCCTTTTTTCTCGACTTTGATTTTGACATTTTGCAATATTGGTTTTACATCACGAACTGCTGCCACCGATGCAACGAGTTGAAACGCTTGAGCGAATTTATCGCGTTCACAAGATATTTTCATAGAATTTTATGGGGGTTAAAAAATGGTAAAGGAGGGACAAACATTAAGGGCTAAGTATAACACGCCAAATCGATGTTGACAACGGGGCGTTATTGACAGTATTGACAGTGTGGGGTGAAGGCTGGGGAGTGGGTAGTTTGCAGGCGGATTTCCTGCCTCTTGAATTGTTAATATTCAGTTGCGTCGGCATTAGCCGAAAACATGGAATTTATGTCATGTTGGTTGTTGGGAAGTGTGGTAAGAAAGTCGGATTTTATTAAAAGGACAAAAAGAACAAAAGAGACGGGAAGGACATTTAGAAAAAACCGCCAAATAGAAAATGTCAGGTTTTTCCCCTTCGCAAAACCATAGTTTTACCTAACTCAAGAAACTTGTTTTGTACCCGTTTGATTTTTTGTTGAATATCATTATCATTGCCGATAATATCAACACTAACCGAACCGGATTTTATCGCCGTTGCCATTTTTTTGTCGCTTTTTTAATAAAAAAT
>JAITQV010000194.1 GCA_031288765.1 Planctomycetaceae bacterium | reverse complement strand
AACAGAACCGGCGGTTGGAATCGTGAACGAAACAGAAATAACGATAACCAAAGAGGCGACAGACGAAACAACGATCCAAGAAGAGGCGGCGGATATTGAATAAAAGTTATTGGTTTTTGAATAATTATCAAAAAGTAACTCATGTTACGCGCTGCCTGCGAGTTTAATTTTTCCCAGTTCGTTCCATGCGGCTTTTGATGCAGCCCAATAGATTTTTGCTTTGAGGGCAAAATGATTGAGTTTGTGAGCGAACTTTAACTTCTCTAATTTAACATACGTTGCCAGCGAAGCAAATAAATGATTACTTTACGTGGTCGTCGTTCTTGCCGGCGATTTTGCCAACGAAGCATTTTGTTTCAACGATTTGTGATATTCCTCCAACACTCCATCGTTTTTTATAAAGTAGACCTTTTCGCTAACTTACAAATATGGTATCTATTCAGCGGTTTATCCCGAAAATAGGGCTGTATTCCGGCGGAATTTTTGTGTAAGAGTTTGTAATTATGAGGTAGGCAATCGTTGGGTGAAAGCCCTTCGCCGAAGGGTTGCTTACCGATAGGCAACTGATTTCGGTTTTCACACGGCAATCGGAATCTTAACCCCGCAAGGGGTGTGATGTGCATAACCAGCGGTGAAGCGCAGCGCAACCGCCGGAGGTTTACCAACAAAAGGTAGGCAATCGTTGGGTGAAAGCCCCTCGCCGAGCGATTGCGTCGGCGTTAGCCGATTTATCATCCTATGCCCTGCAAGGTAGGGTGTTCAAAAGATCTGTTTTTTTACGCATTTTAAAACAACAACGTTGTAATTATAAATATTCGTAAATGATGATATTAAAGGTACTTATAATTACAGTGTTGTGTGTTTGGAGAACCATAAAAAAATAGTCCTTTTGAACACCCTACCTTGCAGGGCGTAAAACAATACTACTTGCACAATCCAAGCCGTAGGTTGCGCTTCCCTCCGCCTATGGTTATGCACATTACACCCCTTGCGGGGTTAAGATTCAGTATTAATATTGGAAATATGTTAATACTGAAAATAAATTACCCAATAAATGCATATTATTGAAAATCTACCTCTGTGAAAATCTGCGTCATCTGCGGACTTTCAGGGTGTAAGAAAAAATGATTTCCGAAAACAACCTGCCGATAAATTTAACATTTGTAAGCTTTTACGGCAATTCCATTCCCAAGAACGGAACTTTCGCTCCTTGGCACGGAACTTCCGCTCCTTGGCGCGGAACTTCCGCTCCTTGGCGCGGAACTTCCGCTCCTTGGCACGGAACTTCCGCTCCTTGGCGCGGAACTTTCGCTCCTTGGCACGGAACTTCCGCTCCTTGGCGCGGAACTTCCGCTCCTTGGCGCGGAACTCTCATTTGCCCCCAATACCCACAAAACCCTACAAGGGCGTAGGACAATACTTCCGATCCGGCGGTGAAACGAAGTACAACCTACGGAAGTTTGCCAACAAAAGGTAGGCAGCGGTGGGTGAAAACCCTTCGCCGAAGGGTTTTATCACGCCGCCGCATTGGTGTTAGCTGATAAAAGATCAAATTGACGGTGTTTTTGTTTTAATTGCCCTCCGCCAACAAATTTCCCTGTCGGCTGACGCCGACGCAATCGCTGCAGCAAGGGGCTTTCACCCAACAGTTGCCTAACCTCTTATTGACAACTTCCTGCGAATTTTCCATGTAATTTTCGCGTCTTCCGCTTAAAATATCCCACTGAATAATTACTCATAATATTTTCCTTAAAATTCTTCGCCGGTGTTGAAACACGAAAAAAAATACCGATAATTGTTGTCGTTTCACCTATCAAAAAATGTTCCATACAACTCGCTTGGAGTTTAAGGAAACCGACCAAAGAATTCGGATATCATGAAAATAAAATATTTCCATTTCTTTTTTTGTTTCTGTTTTCTTTTTTTTACGGAATTGCCGTTGGCGGGCGCCGATGAGTATTTATTGAAAGAAGGCGGAAAAATCAAGGGCGAACTTCTCAATATTGAAGAAGTCCCGCGAAAAACATACCGGATTCTGGCAGATAAGGGCGCGGAAGTTGGTATTGCGTCAAAATATATTGAACGCCCGTCCAAAGGCGAACGCGACACGATTCTTGAATACAATGCTTTTGCGCCGTTTGAGGAAGATACCGTTGAAAATCATTTGAAAATTGCCGACTGGTGCAGTAAGCATCAATTGCCGGAGTTGGCTCGTCAACACTGGAACCGAATCTTGGAACACGACCCCGAACATAAATCCGCACGAAGTGTTCTCGGCTACATCAAAGGCGAAGACGGGTCGTGGATAACACAACGGGAATTGCTCGGCAGCCGCGGGTTGGTTAAACACAACGGAAGTTGGAAAACGCAACAGCAAATTGATATTGAGCGGATACTTGAAAAACGGAAACAGGCGGAAACGAATTGGGAAAAAAAAATTACCGCGTGGCGAACAGCTTTGCCCAATCACGCGAAGGCAAAAAGTGAAATTCTGGCGGTTACGGATTCGCCGGCAACAACGGCGCTGTGGAACGCTTTATCGGTTGAGGAAAACGACGACACACGAATCCTGTTGCTCAAAGCCCTGTCGAATATTGGTACTTCACCGGCACTTCACAATATTGCCCGTTGGTCAATGAATACCCGTGAAAACACCGAAGTTCGCCTGGCATGTTTTGACGAAATCCGTAAACATCCTGCGGCAAAACAGGCGTTGGTGGGGTTTTACGCTTCCTTTTTGAATTCGCAACACGATATAGCAACAATTAACGCGGCGGCGTTTGGGTTGGGGGAGATTGGCGGTCGCTCGGCGATTCCCCAACTGATTGATGCGTTGATAACAGTGCACACGGAAACCAAAATCATCAATGCACCGGCTCCGGCTTTTGGTTCGTTTGGTAACACAAGCGGAACACAGTTTGCCTGGGGAACGCTGAAAAAGAATGAAGTACATAGCAGCCAAAATCAGGAAGTTCTAACGGCGTTGATAAAACTTAGCGGAGTTAATTTTCAATACAACAAGAACGCATGGCGGGCATGGCTGATCGAATCACGCCGAACCGCATCATTCAATGCCCGACGCGGCTAACTCTGTTAAAATTTAGAGTATCTATTCAGTATCTTAACCCTGCAAGGTGAGCGGCGGACGGCAAAAATTAGACCAACTAAATCAATGTACGAAAAGATCAATTTCTAAATAGACAGTTACGGCAGGAAGGGTGTCCCGCAAAACCTTGCACTTGCCCCCTTATACTTGACCGATGCCTATTCGGAGTTAATATTGAACGTTAAAAGTTCAAGGAATTATTACAAATACTACGGTTTTCGTAAACGCTAAACCGGAAAACGTAACACGTTACCGCCAGACAAGATTGATAATTTCATTGTGTTTCGGATATTCCGGCTCAATAGATCGGAGTCTCAACGACATTCCGTTGTCTTTTAGGGTTAATAAAACCCACGCAAAAGGCTGGCTTTGGTCGAACCGCCAGGCTGTTGCCGGAATATTGATCATGTGAATACCGCTCACTCGAAGCGTTTTCCATGTATGGGTATGTCCGTAAAAGTACGCTTTAACCTGTTTACGTTTCCGAATTTGTTTGAAAAAGGTTGTTGTATCTTGAAGTGCGCCGGAAGCCTTAACAATATTGCCCGAATAATCGGGGTTGTGATGCCCGACAAGAATTGCCGGTTTATCATTACGGGAATCCAGTTCATCGGTCAGCCATTGAAGTTGTTCTTCACCGAAAAGACCGGGCGTATGGTTTGTTTTGTCTAACGAATCAAGAAGAAAAAAATTAGCCTTTGATGTTTCAACAATCGAATGAAGCCGGGAAGGGATTGTTTGCGGCGAATTTTTTCCGGTTGATTGGGCAACAGTATTGAGGAATGCCTGTCTGTTATCGTGATTACCCATTACAAAATGTACGGTTAATCCCTTTTGACGAAACGGCGTAAATTCTTCGAGAAGTGTTTTGTAATCATCCGGCAAACCATGCTGATAAACACAATCACCGCTCACAATAAGACCGCATGGTTTTCCGGTTTCACCGGAAAGGATGTCGTTTCGAATTTTGATGAGATGTTCGACGGGGTTAATTGAAGGAGTTCCGCCGGTTTTGTTCCGGTCTCCGGGAATATGAGTATCGGAAAGAAACGCCCAAACATCTTGTGAACGTATCTCCGGTTCGGCGCTCCAAACCGGACGCAATAATAATGCGGCAATACCGCCTAATGTTCCTGTTACAAAGCGGCGGCGATTTATCGGGGGCAATGTAATCGGCATAAGGTAAATTCCTTTCGTTTACTATACTTTGAACGGTCAACAAACGACTATTGTATAAGAACATGGGCGTCTTGCCCACAATCACCACAAGGGAACCCTAAAAATTGTTGCTCAAAACAATCTTTTGGACAGGGTAAACAGGATTTTATTGTATCTATTCGACAAAGGACTGAATAGAAACGAATTTTCAATGTTATTGGAGGTTGATTCGTCGCAAACGAGGGCGAAATTAGTTAATAGCATAATTGCCTATTTATTAAACCACTGAATACACGAAATTTTTAAATGATAATGGCGTACAACTTCAAGGTTGGTTTATTGGATCATTATGGTTTTCCGCTGTCAGGACATTCGCAAACATATTTTCCGCAACCCGGACAACCGGAACCATATTTTTCTATCACAGATTGAGTAAGATCAATTTCCAAAACATTGGCAATTGTGGTCAACCACGCCAACACATCAGCAAACTCACCACGAAGTTCTTCCTTCGTTCCGCTTCGAATCGCCGACGCCAATTCCCCAACCTCCTCCATCAACCAAAGGAATGTTCCCGTCGCCCCGCGTTCGCAGTCTTTTTCGTAATACATGTTACGGATCAACCCTTGAAAATCCCGAAACGAAATCTCTTGTAATTCCGCATCCTTGTTATTGTTCCTCTTTTTACTTTTCGTCTTTTTCATAACATTTCAACGGTTTGAATATTCTTATGTTTGCAATCTCGTCTAAAAAACGGAATCTTAAAGTATGAATGAGTATGGAATCATTAAAGAAAGATTTTTTCACTTATCAATCGAATTTGAGTTGACTGAAAAAATCTTTCTTTTCGGAGTTTGCATCCGGTGTTGTGTTCGTAACGGGCGTTTTTGAAATAATAATTGCCGGCAAGTCAGGAGCGGTACTTCCCATTTCTTCCTTTTTCTTGACCGAAGGACGTTGTAATCCCGCCCTTTCCATGAGCGAATGGGAAAGCATTTCGCTTTCATGCAACACATCAGCCGGCGGAGGACCAACCGCTCCGTTTTCCGCCGGATCGTAATGAAGTTTGAACACGTGTTTTGAAACCGCCAGTGTTGCCCCCGGATCAACCCGATGATCGGTTACTTTAATGCCGTTCAGTTTGACTCCGTTGGTACTGTGCAAGTCAAGAACATACCAATATCCGTTCGATAAAACCAACCGGCAATGCTGACCGGAAACATTACTGAAACGAAGCACAATATCGCAATTGTCTTTCCTGCCCACGAGGATTTCACGCTTGCGAAGCGGAATCGGGTCGCCTCCGCCTAGCGGAACTAATTGACCATACATTGAAAATGTCATTGGTAATGTGTAGAGTAATAAAACCGCCGGCGGAAATTTTCCAAGAACCGGTTGGTTGTTTTCGGATTTCCGGCAAGTTCCGTATTTTTAACCGGCTTTTGAATAATCGGAATAATTGATTGGCTATTCTATTTTGTACGAAACACGATTATTTTTCAAGTTATTTTTGGTAAAAATTTTATTTTTGATAACATGACAGACAGCATGGCTGATAACAGAGCTGATAACAGGGCTGACAGCATGGCGGCATTTCCCGATTGGAAGTCAATGGGGCATCGGTATTTTCCGTTGGGAGTTTCCATGCGTCATGAATTTGGTTGTGCGGTTTGGAAAGTCAGTGTTGATATCGGCTGTTCCTGCCCCAACATTGACGGAACAATCGGAACGGGCGGCTGTATTTTCTGCAACACGCACGGTTTTGCTCCGAGCCGGCGGTTCAACAAGCCGGAAGTTTCCCTTTCGGAACAAATCAACTTCGGAATCCGGCAACTCCAACGGCGTTACAGCAAAGCGGAAAAGTTTATCGCCTACTTCCAACCGTCCACCAATACTTATCTGGCGCCGGAACGTCTTGAACAGTTTTGCCGGACGGCATTGGGACATTCGGAAATAGTCGGTCTTGCGATTGGAACCCGGCCGGACACACTGCCGGACGGAATACTGGATATGTTGGAATTACTGTCACGGACGTTCTGGATTCAACTCGAAATCGGTCTCCAATCCATTCACCAAAAGAGCCTTGATTTTCTGAATCGGGGACACAATTATCCGGTTTTTTGTGATGCTTTTCGGCGTTGCCGCCAACGAAATCTTCGGCTTGGGGTTCATTTGATTGTCGGCATTCCGGGCGAAGAGCGGAAGGACATTTTAGCAACCGCCCATGAAATCGCACGGCTCCAACCGGATTGTGTGAAACTGCATCAACTTTATGTTGTTCGGGAAACACCGCTCGAAAAACTCTGGCAAACCGGAAAAATCCGTCTTATGACATTGGAGGAATATGCCGGATTGGTTGTTGATTTTCTTGAAGTTTTACCGCCGAGTGTTGTTATTGACAGGATTTCCGGTGAGGCGGACAGTTTATTTCTTCTTGCTCCGGCGTGGAGCGGAACCAAGCACGCCGCCAGAAACGCCGTCCAACAGGAATTTCAACGCCGTTGTTCTTTTCAGGGGATTGGGTATCTTTCTTCCGATTCGCTTGGTAATTTTGGCAATTGCGGGAATCATTAAACAAATCCCGCCAATCATTACGTTCCGGCATTGGAACACGAAATCGTTATAAATTCGAGTTTTTACGTTCCAGGCAGTCAATTACCGATTTTATATCCGGCGGAATCGGAGCAACAATTTCGAGTTCTTTTTCGGTTTTAGGGTGGACGAACCTGAGTTTATGGGCGTGCAAAGCCTGCCGGTTAAGCAGTACGGTTCCGGCGGGATATTCGCCGGAGAGAGAAACCGGCACGGTTCCGTCGATTTCTTCTTGGGTGATTGTTTTCCTGCCGCCGTACATATTGTCGCACAAAACCGGATAGCCGGTAAAAGCCAAATGCACCCGAATCTGATGTGTACGTCCGGTTTTCGGAAAACAACGGACTGTTGCCGTTTTCTTATACCGTTTGATAACTTCGTAAAATGTTTGTGCGGTTTTTACGTTTGGGGTATTGGGGGGGGCGACACACATTTTTTCTTTGATTTTCGGATGCAGCCCGATAGGAGCGTCAATCATATCTCGGTCGAGATGGGGACAACCGACGACAACAGCGAAATATTCTTTATGAATTTGGCGTTGTTCAAACAGTTTTGCCAGTTGAGCGTGAATCACATCGTTTTTTGCGATAAGAATTACTCCGGTGGTATCTTTGTCCAAGCGATGGACGATACCGGCGCGTAGCGGACCGCGTACCGAACTTAGTTTATCGCCGAAGTGATACGCTAAGGCGGCAACAAGAGTTCCCGACCAATGACCGCGGGACGGATGGACAACCATATTGGCGGGTTTATTGATGACGGCTAAATCGTTGTCTTCGTGTAGAATATCAAGCGGAATGGGTTCCGGTCTTGGGGTATCGCGGAGAATTTCCGGCAGCGTAAAGCGAACACGTTGTTCCGGTTTAAGACGGTAGGCGGGTTTACCGGCGGTTGGTTTTTCGCCTTCCGAATCGATACAAACGCCGCCGTTTTGAATTGCAGTCCGAATGAGGGTTCGGCTGTAACCCGGAAAATGGCGGGCAAGAAAAAGATCGAGCCGCCAACCCGATTCCGAAGCCTCAACTATTCGGATTTGGGGTTCATTCGGCTTGGCATCAATTACCGGAGCAACCCATTCGTCCGGTTCAATTAGTTCGTCGGAAAAAAATTCATATTCTTTTGTCATTGGTTTATTTTTGCGAATCACTTCGACATGTCCGATTATTTTTAAGGCGGGAATTACGCTGACCTGTTAATTCCTGTTATTTCCTTATTTCTTTTGTTGAATCTTTTGAAAGACTTCTAAAATCTCATCAAGTTTTTTTTCGATGGATTCATTATTTATTTATTTTAAAAAGTAAAAAACAAAGGTCAATGTTTATTTTTCTTTATTCTTTAAGATTTGTATCTATTTAGTGATTTGTTTTCAGTATTAACACAGAATTTTAACCCTGCATAGGGTATGAAGTGTATAATCGTAGGCGGAGCGAAGCGCAACCTACGGATCAAAACCTCCTCACACTCCCCCCAAAGCCTAATACTGCTGTGGTGTTTTATATCAAGAGTTTAGAAGCGTTTAGATGAATTTTGTTTTTAATCTTTTTTTGTAATTCTTTTTTTAGAACATCTCTTGGTTTGGTCATTTTTGGGAATCGGTTATTCCTTTTTTTAACAACTCTTGGTTCGGGCGGTCTTTGTTGTTTGGCGAC
>JAITQV010000094.1 GCA_031288765.1 Planctomycetaceae bacterium | reverse complement strand
GCGAATTTCACGGATTTTATGGTCTCGTCGCTGCAATGGCTGCAATAGAATCTATCTGCGAAGTTGTCGTTCATAAAACTTTTATGATGAATCCCGTTTGGCTAAGCATTTTTTGTATCTCTACAATTATCTACCTCGCCGTTAGATTTCTAGCCAAATTCACAAACAAATTACACGTCAAAGGAAGAAGTTAAAATTTTAGTCATATATCAGTGACAAAAAATAGTTGACAATTAAATAAAACGAACACATACGGAATTTTCAAAAACAAATGGCGCAAATTTTTATTTTTACATTTTTTCATCCAAAGAACGGCGTTATGTATTTTTTTCATGCGGTCTGGATTTTTCTTTGCCTTTCAACAAACTTTTTATTCCCGCAGGAAACCGCCCGGAATGATAAACAAACGGACGACAGGCAGATTACGAGTGTTTTTTTTCAGGAAAGTCCGGTTCAGGAGGACAAATATATTTTGTATCCCTTTTCTTCACCGGAACGTTACCAATGTATTCCGGCAGGACAAACTTCCGAACACACCGAAAAATTTCGATATATTTTTTCCGGCGGGGAAGCAGGACTTGGTGTTTTGGCTCGTGCGTATTATCGAAACGATCAGCGAATTCAATGGAGCGGCAACGAAACGGTTTTTGGCGCCGAGTCCGTTCTCGTTCCGAAAATCACCCTTTACACTCCGCCTTCCCGTGTCCGGTTGATTGGCGAATTTTATCTCAATCAGCCGTATGACAAACAGGTTTACCTGAACAATCAGGAGCGCCGGTCGTATGCGGCAAATTACGATATTGATCCTTTTGAAACCTCACAACTTTACATCTCATGGCAATTACGGGATTTTGAGTTTCGCGCCGGAAAATTTGAAACGCCGTTTGGTCGTTGTTTGGTTCCCATGATGAGTAATGCGAAAGCGGATGCCCCGTTTATTCGTACCGAATCTATTTTATGGCGTCAGACCGGATTTCTTTTTCGCTGGACTCCATCGGTTTGGGAGTTGGACGCCGCTATTGTCAACGGTTGCGCCGGGCTGGACACCAATTCCATGAAGGCAATCATTGGTCGGGCTGGAATGAATTTTAAAAATTTTCAGTTTGGTATTAGCGGTCTCTTTCAGGACGGAAACGGTTCTGAAGAAACGAAAGAGTACAAAAATCATATCGGATTGGATGCCGTTTACCGTTTTGGAAATTGGACTCTTTCGGCGGAAGGAATTTATGACGAATACGGATTGAGACGTAACTTTAATCCCGATGATATTTTTTGGGAAAAGAGCATTTATTATCGTCAGATTCACAAGGCGGACGCCGTGCCGATTACCGGTTTCGGTTATTACATAAATCTCAATTATCAGCCGGGCAAATTTCTTGTGAATCTGAATTACGGGGAATTTTACCCGGAACAATTACATCACCCGGATTATCCTCAACATGATATTGTCAACCGCCGCCTGTTGGTAAAAGCCGGTTGGAATTTCAACCGGTATTTGCAATGGTACGGCGCGTTTATCTTTGAAAATAACGGTTATGTTGCTCAGGATGGAAGAACAAGAAGCGGTTGGTATTTTCTTTCCGGTATCAAGTTTGATTTTTAGTTGCGATATAAATTCAACATTTTTTTGACAAAATAACAGGATAATAAAAAATTTTTATTTTGGTTCAAAAATTTTTTCAATCAATTAAATTAAATTAAATTAAATTAAACAATGACCGCACAAATTAACTTAACAAAAAATTCGGATGATTTTTCGCAGGGAACGGCAACGATTTGGTTTTGGTCGGTAGCGGGATTTTTTGCGGTGTTATGGGTGATATTGCCCGGAATATTTCACACGGCTTACCGGATAACAGATGTTATTGAACTTCAAGGTAACGCCAAAGAATGGGTTTTGGCAACACGAAAACATCCGCTCCTTTCAGCGTGGATTTTGGAGATTGTCAATATTATCACGGGCAGAATTTTTGTTGCTCCTTTTATTGCGTCGCAGATTTGTGTGATTATTTCGCTTTGGTCGGTCTGGCAACTCGGCAGAAAAGTGCTTTCGGAAAAATTAGCATTGATTGGAGCGTTGGCGGTTCTTCCGTATTATTTCTTTAGTTATCATTCGCTTGTTTACAATCAAAATTCAACATTAATTGCGTTCTGGTCGCTTTCTGTTTATTTGGTTTTTCAGGCATATCAAACGAACCGGATTTTGTATTGGATTTTATCGGGTTTATCGATTGGTATTACGTTTCATGCAAAATATCCGGCGGCGCTTCTTGTTTTATCGATACTCATTTTTATGTTCACACAACCGGAAGGAAGAAAACGATGGTACGGAATCGGTCCTTATCTTACGACAATTATTGCAATCATAATTTTTACACCGCATATTATTTGGTTATATCAAAATGATTTTGCAACATTTGATTTTGCCCGGCATCGTTTTATTCCTTCAAATCAGATTTCTTGTATTATTTTACCCTTGTTTTTTATACTGTATCAAACGGAATATTGGTTGCCTATTGTCATCATACTTTATCCTGCGCTTGGTTTTGTGTGGCAGTGGAGATTCGGAACATTTAAAAATGAAAACGAAAAACAATGCGCAAAATATCTTTTTTATTGTTTTATAATTCCGTTTCTTATTTGTATTGTTATTATGGTGATTAAGAATTGTTGGCTTCCGGCGACTTATACAGCGCCGTTTTGGACATATTTAGGGATTTGGTTACTTTTACGATTCCGAACAAAAAATTTATCAAATACGTTTTCCCGCACAATAAAATTAGTTGTTGTATTGGAAACGGTGATGGTTATGATGTTACTTTGCGGAGTTTTTACTCCTTATCTGAACGGTAAAGCGAAAAAACAACTTTTTGCAACAAATGATTTTGGTGTTAAGTGTGATCAAATTTGGTATTCGCGGTTTGAGACGCCTTGCTGTTATGCAACCGGTGATTGGGCGCTTTGCGGATATGCCTGTTACGCAATGCGTGATCGTCCAAGTCTTCACTATTACTGGAATATGTACGATGGAGGAATCGGTAATATGAATGCGAAACCATCGGGAGCATGGGCAACTGATGAAGATGTAAATCAAAAAGGCGGAATAATTGTTTGGAAAATTTCAGACGGCGGCGAATCAAACAATTCGGATAATTCGAACAATTCGGACGATTACGTACCGGATTGGGTTTACAAACGTTTTCCGAAGGCGGAAATAATTCCCGATCCGATCATCTTGCCTTACAAAACCAAAGCCAAAGTTCCGCCGATAAAAATCGGAATTGCAATCATCCCGCCCCCACAAAATTATGAAAGATGAAGATTTATTTTTGTTCCGGCTTTATCGGCAATACGCATTCGCGGTTTTGTTTTGGCGATGTGACGATGGTAATAAACTTTGTTTGGTGTTTTCCTTTTAATCTCATGTGAATTCAAAGATAGTTATGATACTAATTTTGGCACTTCACTTGTTTAATGACCTGTAATATTTGCAGACAAACATAACATCTTAGATAACTGAAACTTCAAATAAATTATCTCGTAGATTGGCAGGAATTAAATCCCATGGAACAACCGACATTACCGAAGGAACATCAAGTATATCAAATCCCAATATCATTTGTTGTGAATCTTCAAAAACAAAAGATATTGCACTATCTTTAATACGGTAACTACTCGTAGAAAGTAACCCATCTTTACGGTACAATTTAATATTTGTTATCCTTTTATTCAAAAAATTTTTCATAGATTTATTTGAAAATTCGGTATTGTTAACATCAACAAAGAAACTATCTTGATGATCCAATGGTTCGCAAAATGTTCCCAGATCCATATATTCTCCCTTATTATTTCTTTCGAGGCAAAAGGCAATTGACAACATTGGTTCTTCTGAAAAAAAAGAGATTTCAACACCAGAATTAAATTCTATTAGTAGGGGACCTTCCATTATTGAAAAAACTTGATCTCGTGGAATTTCAAGGAACCTATCCTGTAAATCGTCTTGAAATTCTTCATGGTTACCAAGACAATAACGAAACATCCTTACTATCTTTTGACCAATTAAACTCTTTAGTAATTCTTTTCCGTTACCGGAAAAATATAAATTTTCTGGAAATATATTACTCATTTTAATGTTCTTCCGTTATTAAATGATAGTAATTTTCATAATATATTACGGAATACCGCCAGCCGCTTCTATCAGCTTATTGATTGTCTTTAAATTGTTGGGAGATGGTACCATGCTTATAATTATATCAATTGGATATGTAACCACAATTCGCCCATCATGACTGATAAGAAATTGGAGATCATGAATTCTAATTTTTTTATCTTGCATCATTTGTTTTATTGTTTTTAAATCTTGTATGCTTGTCTGTTTTAGATAATTGGTTAAGCGACAGCGAAAAAGGTACTCTTGTGTGAGTAAAAATTGTCATTGCGCGGTTCTTTTTTGCTGACACTTGACCAATAAAACGTTCCGCATTTTGAAAGACAAATACCGAAATCGGCAGAATAAACACCATATTCGGACAACGCTCATCGCCGCTATCACAAACTACGAATTTATAAAACAAAAAAATGTTGAAATATCACAATTTTTCTATCGGTTTGTCCGAAATTCCCATTTTCGTTGAGCAGGATACAACAAACGAGGTAATTCCCTTTTGACCGTTTTGATAACCTGATGAGGCGTCTCCAAAAATTCAACCTTGCCGGTGTCAATATCATAAATTGCCCCAATAATAATAAGCTCGCCCCGCTCAACAGCATTGGACAAAATCTTACTCTCCATCTTCAACGCCTCAATTTGCAAAAAAACATTGGTTTGGCAGGTTAATTCGATGATTTCATTGCCGCTTTTTCCGGTCGCAAGTTGGCTTTGCCGGACTGCCGGATTGATTTTCTGAATAAGATATTCGATATGACCTTCGTGTCCGCCGTTGGTGCAAGCGGTAGTAATTGCTCCGCATTTTGTATGACCAAGAACAACCACCAACCGAGTTCCGGCATGAGCAACCCCGTATTCGATAGAACCGAGTTGGGCAGGACCGCTCACATTCCCCGCCGCCTGAACCGAAAATATGTCCCCAATTCCCTGATCAAATATCACCGTAAACGGAACCCGTGAATCACTACACCCAAGTATCGTAACAAACGGATGTTGACCATGTTCCGCCGTTTCCCAAACCCGCTTCATATCGGAATGAGAATGTTGCGGCGCTCCGGCAATAAATCGGGCATTGCCCTCCTGCAACAATTTAACCGCCTCCACCGACACAATCGCCGAAACATGTTGTTGTTGTTGTTGTTGTTGTTGTTCCGATCCGCAAAGCACCGAAATATTCAACAGCGCAACGGATAATAAAAATAAAATACTTGAAATTGTTGTTTTCATTTTCATAAATAGAGTTAGAGTGAAAAGAGAAAAAAAAGGAAATATTGTCTTTTGAACCACACAAAACAGTTGTCTCAATCTAAATATTTAAACTAAATATTCAACATAATTCGCGGAGGTGTTTATTAGCAGAGGTGTTTATTAGCAGAAGTGTTTATTAGGAGATGTGTTTATTAGGAGATGTTGTACCATGCGGGCATCGAAATCTTAGCGACTTTGGAATACGATGTTGTTGCAATTCCGCTGAATGAAACTTCCAACTGAATGGAAATCGTCTTGGAAGCAAGCATTTTAGCGGAACCCAACGCATCAATAATCAGTTGAAGACTGATCGGCTTCATCGTAAACACGCCTTTGGAATCAACCGCCGTAAAACTGCCGACCGGTACAATAATACTTTTTGCCTCTTCCAATAACCCTGTTGTTTTGGCAACTTTGGTTGCCGTTGAAACAATCAGTGAAAAACTAAGTGTTGTATTGCTGTCGAGTTTGGCGGTATTGGCAACTTTCCCGTTCAAACCAATCGTAAAATCGTAATTCGTTTTGTCGAGTGAAAAAAATGTTTTTGAAATACTTGTTGTTGGTAATGCGGCGGTTTTGAATGTGGAATGCCGCCCGTCAACCGAAATATTCTTTTTGACGGTTACGCCGTCCGTGTAAGAAGTTTGGACACGGAAAAAATATTGGGTTCCCGGTTTCAGGTTATCAATTTTGACGGCAACCGTTCCTTTTTTCGCATCTTGAATCAGTTCGCCGGCGGCAATAACATGACTCGACGCCTTACTCCAATCCGGTGTTGATACGGTTTTTTCGACGTATTCGATGGTGTAAGTTTTCACCGTTTTTCCGCTAACAAACGGAATCACTTTGTCCCGATCCGTAATTGTCAAAACAGCGGAAGTTGTTTTCAAGTCCGATGCTCTTGCCGTAATTGCCGGAAACGCCGCTGTTGCGGCGGTAATTTTAAGCGATGCTCTGGTGTTGGAAGTTCCCGCATCACCGCAGGAAGTGATCGTAATTTCATAACGCGTTTTAACATCCAACCCTTCCACCAAAACCGAACGAACATCCTGAGCAACCTTAATCGTATTGCCAACCTGTCCCTTCGTCGCTGAATTTCGTATTACAATTTCGAATCCTGTAATTTCGGAAACATTCAGCGTATTCGTGGCAACCGGAGAAGTCCAATAAATTTCGAGTGTTGTTGGTGTGGCTTTGAAAGCCGGTCGGGCGGATTTCGGCGGCGCCAGATTGATAATGGAATCCGATAACGGTACAAAAACGGTTGCCGTCCGGTTTTGATTTTGAACCGCAACCGGTTGGTTTTGCTCAACACTGCCGGATTGGAACGATTCGGAAACACCCGAAGCATCAATATAAACGGTTTGAGCCGGATAAACGGATTGGGCGGGTTCAAAATCCGGTTGAGAAATTTCCGCCGCCGAAATACTAAGCAATTCCCGAAATTCAAGCGATTCAAAACGCAATGACCGACTCGTTTTTCTTTCCGGTTTTCGGGATAATACAGAACGCAACATGGATTTTTGATAATTTGGTGATGAGAAAAATCCGGCAATCTTAAATTTTGCCGAATCATTTTATTTGATCTCTATTGCCATATTCGGACGGGATTCTAAAAAACCAACCTTGTCTTTAAAACCAACCTTGTCTTTCAAACGTTTGGGTTTGCGAATTGCCTGTGAATAATCTGCGAATAATCTGCGAATAATCATTGCAACCGCAAATTCCTCATTACATTTTTTGTAATATTTCAGCGGTTTTATTTTTTTCCGGCGGACAACCGCACGGAAACCGGTTGCCTGCCAACATTTCCTTTACAAAACCGCAAAAAATCAACAATAAACCTCAAAAATATCGCCAATTGTAGGACTACATTGACGAATTGCAGCCCTACATTTACCAATTGTAGGACTACATTTACTAATTGTAGTCCTACATTTTACCAATTGCTTCACTACATTTACCGGTTGTAGGGCTACATTCACCTATTGCATCGCTACATTGACCGGTTGTAGGGCTACATTCACCAATTGTAGGACTACATTTACTAATTGTAGTCCTACATTTTCCAATTGTAGGGCTGCATTTACCGGTTGTAGGACTACAATTCCTGTTTTTTGCCCGTCCGAATACTGCAAAATGAAACTTTCGGCTGAATAATTACCATTTTTTAATCACGGGATGTGCGATAAACAAGGTTTTCAAAAATTTCCCGTTCGGAATTTAACCTTATTACTATCGGCAAAACCGTATTGAATTCACCATAAAATCAAAAGCCGGCACAAAAATAAAAAACCGGACAATAAAGCCGGAACTTTATTTTGAGCAGCCGGACTTCAAAACGAAAGGACACATTGCCGAAGAAACATATACGCTTCAAGATCATTTTTTTCCCATATCTTGCGGACAATTTCCTCATCGTCTTTGATTTCCGCCCAATCGGATTGGGCTTTTTCCCACGCCACACAAACGCCGGGTTGTTTGATAATTAGTTTTTCGTTCGTAGTTTTGTAGGTTGTCATTCGGACAATTTTGGAGTTATTTTGATTGACATGTTGTTTCTGTTTTAGGTCTGACACCGAATGTCCGACAAAAAACAACTGTCCATTGTACTGTTGGCAGCGGAGAATTGACTGCGGAGAGTCCGCAAGCGGAATATTTACCAAAAATATTGTATAATCCGCCTGCGAACTATTAACTATTCATTATTAACTATTAACTAATCAAATATTTGTCTTGACATTTTACCTTGTTGCGGGATACAATAGACATGTTTGACACGATAACGGATTGTAAGTTTCGGGAATTTTCCGAAACTTGCCTCCAAGAATGGACTGGGTATTTTCAAAAAGAAGGAACCGGAGTCAGCTAGCCGGAGTCAGCTAGCCGGTTTCAGGCAACCGGAGTCAGCGGATAATCGTTATTCGCCGAACAGAAAAAGATTACAGGAAAAAGATGATGTTCCTTTACAAATCGAAAACATTTTGGACGGCTTACACTCCGGCAAAACTGAATCTTTTTTTCGAAGTGTATGGGAAACGTAATGATGGATTCCATGAAATTACATCGATTGCTGTTCCGATCCGGCTTTTTGATACCTTGATATTTGAACCAACCCAAAACGGGGAAATTGAATTTTCCTGCCGGAACGGTTCGGCGGATATTCCCGATAACGAGAATAATCTTGTGATTCGGGCGATAAAACTGCTTCAGAAGCGTACAAGGGTTGTTCGGGGGGCTAGAATCAGGTTATTCAAGCGGATTCCCAGTCAGGCGGGTCTTGGCGGCGGTTCCAGTGACGCTGCTGCCGCAATTCAGACGGCGCAGCACGTTTGGAATTTGAAAATCCCTGATGAAGAACTGATAGAAATTGCTGCGGAAATTGGAAGTGATTGTCCTGTTTTTTTTCATCGGAATGCCAGTATTAGTTGCGGGCGCGGTGAAATAATCCGGTCAATCGGGTTGATTCCCAAACTGCATTTCGTAATCCTGAAACCTTACGAAGGGCTTTCAACCGCAACTGTTTACAGCCGATGTATGCCGTGCCATGATTTGCAATTTCAATACCCTGAAAAATTGATTGCCGAATTAAAACACGGTGATCCTGTCCGAATCGGGCGTTGTTTTTTCAATCGTCTTGAAATGCCGGCTCAAGCCGTTTGGCATCCATTTGCTCAAATAAAAAAAGAATTGGAAAAGTTCGATTGTCTTGCAGTCCGTATGAGTGGGAGCGGAACTGCTTTTTATGGACTTTGCCGGAACAACCGGCACGCAAAATTTGTTGCCGGGCAGCTTCGTCAACGTTTTACAAAAAACAACCACATTTTAGTAACAAGTAACTAATATAAAATTATCCGTCTGCTTTTAAGGAGGCTTGTCATGGAAATTACTGAAGTTCGAATCAAATTAATGGAAGATCCCGGCGAACGTCTTAGGGCATTTTGTTCCATTACATTTGACAATTGTTTTGTTATCCGCGATTTGAAGATCATTGACGGAACCAATGGTCCGTTTGTGGCGATGCCGAGTCGGAAGTTAACGGCGCATTGTCCGCGGTGTCGTTGCAAGAATCATCTCAAGGCGTCTTATTGTAACCAATGCGGTTACAAATTTGAGGAGATTGCGGAATTGCGGGACGAATCCGGTCGGAATAAGCTTTATGCTGATATTGCGCATCCGATTAATTCGGCGTGTCGGGAGGCGATTCAGGATCGGATTGTGAGGGCGTTTGAGGAGGAGCTTGAGAAATCCAAATTACCCGGATATGTATCTTCGTATGACGATTACAATGATTCCGGCGAGGAGGGGGCGAATGATTTTATTACGGAGGCTCCTCATGTTTCGCTTGCTTCGAGGAATTCTGCGGTGGTGCGGAAGAAAAAAACCGAATTTGGAGCGGGGATTTTCGAAT
>JAITQV010000073.1 GCA_031288765.1 Planctomycetaceae bacterium | reverse complement strand
TAGCAAACAGCAGAGGACCAAGTAATTATCATTGTAATGTTGGAGATTGCTGGGCGGATTGGTATAACGGTCCCGGAACCCGCGGTCCTTTCTGTCACGAAAGTAAGGCTATTCATGGTTTGGAATCGTTGACTGATGGAACCAGCAATACATTGCTCATTGCAGAGGTTTGTCAGGCTTCAAATCTCAACCAAAACTCCGGTGTAAAGGGTGATATTCGCGGTTCCATTGCTTCGGTTAAAGCCGCCAAAAGTGATACGCCTTCAACATTGACCGGAAGAGTTTGTTTCGACACCAAACTTGCTAATGGATATGTCGGCGGAACCAGTACCAGTGTGGTCGATGTCGATTGTAATTCCGTAGGAATACGTTGGGGTGATGCATGGGATGTTTACAATACTTTTTCAGCAGTTCTTCCTCCGAATGCTCCGGCGTGCAGTACACAAGGTCCGGCGTCCGGTTCGCTGGCTTATTGGTCGGAACGAACGGCTTTAGTAACAATGAGCAGCCATCATTCGGGAGGAGCTAATGCCGCATTGGGCGATGGTTCGGTTCGTTTTATTTCTGAAACTATCAGCTACGAAACTCCCGGAACCAGCGGTTTAGACGCATCAGCAGATCCATCGGAATTAACCGGTGCCTCGCCATTTGGAATTATCGGAGCGCTTGGTTCGATGGACGGTGGAGAATCCGCTGCTCCATAAACGATTTTTCGATTGTTATGGTTTTTTACTCATCCTATTGAGATGGATTGTAATTCATTACACTTGAAAATTTTGTTTTGCAGGTGGAAAGCAAAAGGCAGGCGACGGCAGGTGAAAACCCTCCGGTAAAAGGTTTTATCCCACCGCCACAAGGTAGGGGCGAAAAATCTTTCGCCCCTACCTTGCGACCTTTCGGCGAAAGGTCGCCGACCTGACTTATAGATACCATTCCACCGAATAGATACAATTACGATACTTTTACCGGGCTTCCTTTAACCCAAGTCTTGCAACAGGAATAGTTATTAAGGTATAATTGTCGGAGTGATTGGTTGGAAGTGAATTATGATTCTTCCGAAACGGCTTCCGACCAAACGTTTTTCCCCCACCTTGAACGACGAACAAAAAGAACATCCCATGAATGGTTACGAAAGAATTTTGGCAACTCTGGAAAAACGTCCGACGGATTGTTTGGCGTTTATGCCGATTACGATGATGTTTGCCGCCGATCAAACCGGTATTCCGTATGGTCAATACACTGCGGATTATCGTTTGCTTGTCGAGGCGCAATTGGAAACCGCCCGGAAATTCGATATTGATCATGTTTCCTGCATTAGCGATCCGGCACGGGAAGCGGCGGATTGCGGCGGCACAATTCATTATTTTGAAGACCAGCCGCCTGCTGTTGACGAATCAAACGCATTTCTTACAGACAAAACTCTGTTGAAAACGCTTTCCGTTCCCGATCCGTTTCGAGAAGGCAGCCGAATGAATGATCGGGTTCAGGCGGTACGGTTATTTGCCGAAAAGGTTAAGGGCGAACGGTTTATTGAAGGTTGGGTGGAAGGTCCTTGTGCCGAAGCCGCCGATCTTCGCGGAATCAACAATCTGATGACTGATTTTATTGATGATCCGCAATTTGTTCAGGAACTTTTCGGGTTCAATATCCGTATGGCAACTGTTTTTGCTCAAGCCCAAATTGATGCGGGTTGTGATATTATCGGAATCGGAGATGCGGCGGCATCACTGGTCGGTCCGCGTCTTTACAAAAATGTTGTGTTCCCGTTTGAGAAATTGCTTGTTGACAAAATTCATGCTTTGGGCTGCCGTGTCCGGCTGCATATTTGCGGCAACACGAATCGGAGTTTGACGGATATTGGTCAACTGGGTTGTGATTTGGTTGATCTTGATTCGATGGTTTCGATAGAAAAAGCGCGGAAGGAAACCGGAGAAAATCAGGTTTTGGACGGCAATCTTGATCCGGTTAAAGTTTTGCGAAACGGAACACCGCAACAAATTCAGGAGGTATTGGCGGAATGTTTTTGCCAAGCGGGTACGAATTATATTGTTGGGGCGGGTTGTGAGGTTCCGCGGGACACTCCGCACGAAAATTTCCAAGCCATGCATGATTTTGCTCGGCAAAACAAAAAATAATTGTCTGTTTGTATCTATTCAGTCGTTTGTCAAACGATGATGCCGAACAACCTTATTTTCAGTCTGATTTTTCTAACAAAACAACCTTTGTAGTTAATAGTTTATAGTGAATAATTAATAGTGGAGGACTCAAGCGGAATTATTGCTGTAACATGTTTAATCCACTTGCGAACTATTAACTATTAACTATTAACTTTAAACTATTAACTACAACGCCGCCTACCTTTTCTTTACAAAACCACAGAAAATTAACCATGAACCCCAAAAATACCGGAAATCGTTTGTCCGCTTATAGTTTGGGAATTTCCGCAAAGTTTCCAGACACGGCTGGAATCCCCAAAAAATAAAATTTTCAGTGAAATTTGACAATTCAAAAGGTAGGCAATCGTTGAGTGAAAG
>JAITQV010000713.1 GCA_031288765.1 Planctomycetaceae bacterium | reverse complement strand
CCCCCCCGATTACGTATAAGAAGTTTGTCGTTTATGGTTTGGCAGGAAGCCGCATTGGACGTATTTCCGTAAAAACTGTGGAGGAGAAGGTATTTTCGATGCAGGACGCAATGAGCAGGATAGAATTATATTCTATTATTATATTGGGGTTATTTATCGGCATTTTGGGTTGTAATGTAAAACTCCAATCCATCACTTCGCCGGCTGTTGTTTCCATTCTACCGAAAAGCGGCGCAACAGAGAACTTGGAAACAACAACGGTTTGTTTTCTTGATGATTATCTTTTGGGTTTTGAAAAGGCAAAACGGGAAATGAAGTTAATACTGATTTTCTTTACGATTCCCAATTCCGATGCGTCACGGCGAATGATGGACACAACATTTCGTGATGACGAGATTAGACGTCTTTCTGAACGGTTTGTATGTATTCGGGTGGATGGTTCTAAGGAGCCTGATTTTTGCAAATCAATTGGTATTAAGGGGTTTCCGACGGTTCTTTTTATGACGCCGCAAGGGGAAGAGCTTCAACGGCTTACCGGAAGACTAACTCCGGATCAACTTGCTCTTCCGATGCACGTAATGATTCAATCCATAGCAATTAAAACCGGTGCGGCTGTCCGAAAGTAATTCCGCTGAACTATTACCGGTTTGTTTGATTTGTGTGATATTATGATGATGTTTTTAACAATCACATAAATCCTATTGCGGTTTATTCTTTTTCCGTATTCTGTATAATAGACGTTCCTTCATTTTGGGAGGATTGCCTTTTCATCAAATACTTGAACATGCGGAAAATAATTACATCAAGAATTTACCATACAACGGCAATGTGTAATTTATATTTTCCATATTCATAATAAAAATTGCGTATTCTGATTTCAACCTTTCTTAATGAGAAGGTTATAATTTATAGAACAAATTGTACTTGAATGACTTTTACCAATCCGGCGGCGTGGTATCTCCTTCTTTTGGCGGTTCCGGTTATTCTATTTTATATTCTCAAAATTCAGCTTCATCAGGAACCGGTTTCAACGGTGATTTTTTGGCAGCAGGTTTTTGAAGAACGGCGTTCGCGTTCTATTTGGCAACGGTTGCGGCATCTTATTTCGCTGATATTGAGTTTGTTGTTTCTGTTCCTGCTTATTGGCGCCGTGTCGAATCCGATTTCGGTTTCGCACAAAATTCCGGCACGATGTATCATTATTGTTGACAATTCCGCCGGAATGAATACTGTAACCGACTTACGCGGGACAAGCCGTCTTGATCTGGTGAAAACACAATTGAACCGCCTCTTAACAACCAATACCGTTGCTCGGCAAACCGCAATAATTACAGCAGGCGGAACACCGCAAATTATTGTTGGTTTTACCGATCATCTTGGAACATTACGCCGTAGTATTGAACAGATCAAACCAACCGATTATGTAACTGCAATGACTTCCGCTGTTGAATTAGCGGAACAATTGATTGCTTCGGAGGAAAATTCGCTGATTTGGATTTACACGGACGGCTGCGTTTCAAATTTAGCCGATCTGATGAAAAAACCGAACATTAAATTTTTTCCGGTTGGTTCGCCAACGAATAATATTGGTATTACGCGATTTCAACCGCGCCGTTCTTTTGGGGATGCCGTCGGTTATGAAGTTTTTATTGAAATGGTCAATTTCGGTACGGAATCAGTTAAAGCCGAATTGGAATTGGAAATTAAATCGGAGCTCGACAACAGGCTTGTTGATGTGATTCCTTGTAATCTGGAACCAAACCAACCGCAAACAAAAATCGTTCCCAATATTATTACAACGGAAGGCGGTTTACTTCGGGCGACTTTGAAATCAACGGAAAATTCCGATGATGTTTTTTCAACAGACAATACTGCTGTTGCGTTTTTGCCGAAACTGACAACGCAACATATTTATGTTTTTGGTACGGAAAACTTTTTCCTGTATAAGGTTTTGCAATCGCAACCCAATGTTGAATTACATTTTTTATCGGCATTGCCGGATCGGATTCCCGACGATGTTGTTTTGGTGTTACACCAAACGGTTCCCGCAACAATTCCGGCTGGGAAGGTTTTGATTATTGATTCTCGTAACAGTTGTGATCTGTTTGAAGTCGGCGAAGAGATTGAAGTTCCAATGATTGCCGAAGAACGTTCCGCATCGCCGTTTTTGAAATTTGTTCATTTAAAGAATCTGATAATAACGGGAGCAAGAAAATTAACGTTTCAACGTAACAACATCGAAATTTTTGCGGGAACACCGGAATCATTGCCGGTTTATTCTCATTGCGGCGATATGTTGGTATTGACTGCTGATTTAACGCGGAGTGATTTGGCTCTTCGTACGGCGTTTCCGATTTTAGTTTCGCAGGCGTTGACGCAATTTCGCGGCGGCGGTGAACCGGAAAAAACGTATTCGACCAATGAACCGGTTCGCCTTGAATTGAAAACAACAAACGAACAAATTACCGTAATTTCACCATCGGGTTTTTCGCAACAGTTTCCGGCTAAATCGGATACAATATCTCTCGGCATGTTACCGGAATGCGGCGTCTGGACAATTTCGGAGGGAACAACGGAACGAATCCGTATTGCGTGCAATCTGTCAAACACTTCCGAAAGTAATTTACGGCTTGCGCCGGAATCGTTTTACACTCAATACGCCCAAACATCGAATTACTCGCCATTGCAAACCTCGTCTTTACAAACCGCGCCGCCAATCTGGTTTCGGCTGGCAATCATTGCGTTGATTCTTTGTGTTGCGGAATGGTTTTTGTATCAACGGCGTTGGATTGATTAAACCGCAACCGTTTACAAAACGGCAATTTGTTTAATGAAACGGCAGATTATTGTTTCCGATCATTATGAGATAAAAGGCGTACATAAAAGTTGTCTGGCGTTTTGGGTTGTTGTTTCAGCGATTTCTTCGAGGGTTGTACCGCGCAGTTCGGCAAGACGAACAGCAACCATAACCGCTAACGACGGTTCATTTCGTTTGAGTTTTCCGCGAAACGGATGAGGCGTCATGTAAGGCGAATCCGTTTCAATAAGCAGCCGGTTTGCCGGTACAATTTTTGCGGATTCCCATAACGGCGAAAATTTAGCGTTGCGATAAGTTACCGAACCGGCAAAACTGAGATAAAAACCAAGTTCAATACATTCCGCCGCCTGTTCCGGTTCACCGCTAAAAGCGTGAATAATTCCGGTGAGATTTTTTTCTTTGACTGCCTGTCGGAGAATCGGAAGCATATCATTCCAAGCATCACGGCAATGAATTTGAATCGGTTTCGCTGTTTGTACCGCCAGATCGATATGTTGTTTCAAGGCGGCGATTTGTTGTTCAATTGGAGTGTAATCCCAATACCGGTCAAGACCCGTTTCACCAATTGCAACAACGGAATCACAATGAGCCAATTCCGTAATTATTTTCCAATCGTTGTCTGTTGCGTTAATTACGTAGTTGGGATGAATAGCGGCGGCAGCGTGAAAAAGCGGTGAACGTTTGGCTAATTCCGCGCAACGGTAACTCGATTGGGCATCAATACCCGGCAATAACACTCCTGTTATTTCAATTGGCTGATTCAAAGGTTCGTCAAGAACAACCGGCAACGTCCCCGATTCAAGACGCCGGATTACCGCATCAAGATCATTTGAAAACGGTTCCAAATCAAGATGGGCGTGTGTATCAAATATTGGAATCATCAGAATACGGACTCCGTGTTGTTTCCATGATTGTTGTGTCAAAATTGTGTAAAAACAATATAATATAAAAACAAATATCCGGTATTAAACTTCAACCGGACAAAACCAACTTCAGAATAATACCGAGAAATGTTGTAAACGACAGGATTTTTTGAGCGGTTCCTATTTTTTGCAACGGTGT
Organism: Planctomycetaceae bacterium; assembly: GCA_031288765.1. Taxonomy (GTDB): domain Bacteria; phylum Planctomycetota; class Planctomycetia; order Pirellulales; family Thermoguttaceae; genus WRKP01. The sequence goes on along the minus strand of JAITQV010000713.1, from coordinate 2,304 downwards.
TTTTTGCACGAAAAAAAACAGTAAAACGGAAAGAATCAATACCGGCACACCCAAAAAACCTAAATACAATCCAATCAATATTCCCGAAATGATCCGTGAAATTATGTCCGGGTTATTGAACGTTATTTTTCTTGTAAAAAAAACGGCAATGGTAAGACATAATATTGTATTGATTATCACAATACCAGATTCGATGAATTCATTGTCTGTTTCAAAATAACGTATCGGATTAACAAACGAATGAATTGGAAAAGAACTTTGAATAATATAGGTCATTACCGGCGCAGGAACGGCAACGGGAATAAAGAGTTGCCAAGGAATTGGTTTTCCTTCCTGTTCAATAAATCCGGCAGCCAGAAATGTAACAACAAGACCGGAAAATGTCAGCACAAGAAAAACACTTTCCGCGATTGAATTATTTTCGTTGTAATAAATAATCAATAAGGAAATGATTCCGAAAACACAACCGCAAAAGGCTTCAACGAGCGGGTAACGAATACTGATTGATTCTTTGCAATCGCGGCATTTTCCGTAAAGCCAAAGCCAACCGAATACCGGAACATTATCGTGCCAACGGATCGGATGATTACATTTTGGGCAATGTGACGGCGGATTGGAAAGACTTTTACCTCGCGGTAACCGGTAGATGACCACGTTCAAAAAACTCCCGATACACATTCCGAAAAATGTCAGCCCAATCAGTAAACCGAACATTATAACCGGATCGGAATCAATCATGATATTTGCAACTTTTTTACGAAATTAGTAAGGCAAAAGACCTTGCAATGTTGTATCGGCGGGATCAGGAATTTTGTACTCAATTGTTGTTTGTTCGGATTTACCGATACTAATATTGCCTAACGCCGGATCCCAAAGCCAGACCCATTGACGTAATTCATCGCGGGACATAATTATTCGGTGGAGAACATGAGTACGTTTTTGTTTAACGTAACCGCCGGAACGGTCTTCAAATTGCCAGATTTCAAAACGCATTGTTGCCGAATTTTGATCTAATGTTGTCTGAATATCCCGTAACAACATAACAAGAGCACGAATTTGTTTCGGTCTGATTTGACCTTTTTTATAACTTCCGCCGATATAAAGCGGAATAACTTTATTTTCGTAATGTTTTGATTCACGGATTGTTTTATCGACCCATTTTCGGCTTTCTTCATCTTTAACGGTTTCTTTTTTACCGTCCTTATCCTGATCACACAAAACTTCGGCATCAGGCGGGAAAAATTCCTCGAAGTCAAGTACCGGAGCATAACGCCAACCTTCAAAACGTTGTTTGGTTCCGCCTTTGATAATAATTAAATCATAAATTCCCGGCAACATGGATTCAATAACCCATTTTCCATTACCTTTATTGACAGCACGAAAATCCGTCCATGGTTCATTGATTTTGGGCGCTTCCGCCCGTTCTTTCGCAACACGCGCCGAACCATCCGCTTGTTTCGGTAAACCGTCCGCATCCCAACGATAAACCGCCCCGACAAATGTAACATCATCATATTCACCGCGTAATTGAATCGTTAATCCGCCGGCGTAGAGATTGTTGAGATTGGAAACAAACGAAAATAAAACGAAAAACAAAACCGGAACCGTTAAATTTTTCATAACAATATCTTTCACAAATTTTCAGTTTTAAGAAAAGACCGGACGGGAAAACGAAGGAACTTTATTAGCAGTTACGGAAAAATGTTATTGGGCAGCCCAATGAACCAGATTTCGTACTAAATTTTGAAATGCCTCCGCTTCAAAATCTTTTTGATGTCCAAGTGCGGTAAAGGCAACACGTGTTTTTCCGTACATACGTGTCCAAGTAAGCGGAACATTTTTTTGTTGTGATGACGAAGCGGTTTGATAAATTGTTGCGTCGTCTTTAACCGGATCCATAAAATACAGAGAACCGACACTGTGCCAGCGAACCGGTACAACATCTTTCAGAATCGGCGAACCGGATTGAGCTGTAACATTTTCAATCTCACTGCCGAGAGCATTGTCTCCGTGATCGTGATAATTTCCGCCAAGAACATCGTGATCAAATTCCGCCCAGTTTTCGCAATGTTCCGGCAATACTTTTGCGTTTGATTTAAAAGCATGACATGCCGTTCGCAGTCCGACAAGACCGCGACCGGAATTAACAAAATTTTTGATTTTCGCAAGTTGTTCTTTCGGCAACGCAAGACGGCGGACAAAAACAACAAGCACATCGGCTTTGTCCAACACGTCAATATTGGGAAAATTTGCCGTGCCTTGACCGTGCAGAATAACAACTTCCCAGCCGTTTTCTTTGCCTAA
>JAITQV010000461.1 GCA_031288765.1 Planctomycetaceae bacterium | reverse complement strand
AGATTTAAATAGACAGTTATAAAAAAAAGTATAAGAAAAAATAAAAAGTCAAAATAACAACATAACTCCTTGATATAAAAGAAATTATAATAATACTACAAATAATACAGCAGTATTAGAGGTAATTTCCTGCCGTTCAAAGTATAGATACAATATAAATTGCCGGGTTTTCTGAAAATTTGTCGGCAATTGCTTTAATTTTTGCGGATTGTATCAATTTTTGCGGATATATTGACGATAACAATGAAAGAGAACAGAGACTCTCGGTTCTCTTTTAGCCCAATTACGAGGTTCAAGGAACGGAACAATGACCCCCAACGAAAAACTTAAATCAGCTCATACCGCTTTAATTTCAGGTGATTTCGCTAAAGCCGAAGATTTATATCAGGATATTTTGCGCGGCGATTCAAGCAATTTGTACGCATTGGACGGATTAGGGGTTCTCCGGTGTCAACACGGAAATCCCGCCGAAGCCGTTAACTACTTCCTCGAAGCCCTCCACCACCTCGAAACCTCCGCCGAAACTGTCGCCGAAACCTCCGCCAAAACTTCCGCTGAAACCTCCGCCGAAAAAAAGCCCGATACCGTCAATTCCCAAGCCGTCCTGAAATTTCACCTCGGATTAGCCTACCGCACCTTAGATCATAAGACCGAAGCAGTTAAAGTCTTTTGCGAATCCCAAAAACTTAACCCCAATAACCCCGACCTTATCCTAAATCTCGGTCAACTTTATTTTGAACTCAACCTGCATGACAACGCTATCGCCTGCTTTCAAAATCTGACCGTGCAGCAGCCCGAAAACGCCTCCGCATGGTTGACACTCGGATATCTTTACACCCTCCGCAACCGCCACGCCGATGCTATTCCCGTTTTGTCGGAAGCGGTTCGACTCGACCCCGCCTCACCCGACGCCTGCTTCCACCTCGCCGAATCCCTCCGAAAAGAAGAACGTTTCGAAGAATCCGTCCTCTATTATCAACAATTATTCCCCGCCGGTATGGAATTGCCCCATGCCGTTTACGGCTGCGGTCAATCACTCCTCGCCTTGGGCGACTTCGAAAACGGTTGGGACGCTATGGAATTCCGACTCGTCAATGCCTTCGGAACTTGGGAACGGCATCTTTTGCCCAATTGGAATGGAAATTCCGGCAATGACCGGAACGAAAAAAATCTTGCCGATAAAAATATTACCCCCAATAATACCCCAAACAATAACGATCACGACCCCCAAACCGTTCTCGCCTATTCGGAAGAAGGAATTGCGGCGGATATTATGTTTGCGTCCTGCCTGCCGGATTTAATTAACTCCGTCGGACATTGCATCATTGAATGTGAATCATCGCTCCATTCGCTCTTCCGCCGATCATTTCCGCGTGCCGATGTCGTTCCGTTGACCACAGACACCGTTGACTTAAATAAGAATTGCTGGGGACTTTCGCCGGATGAACAAATCGCATTCGGAAGTTTACCGCGTTATTTCCGGCGCCAAAAGGAAGATTTTCCGGTTCGCAAAGCGTATCTCGTTCCGGATCGGGAACGTCTCGCAAAATGGTCAAACCGCCTGCTGGAAATCGGCGGTGCTGCCAAAATCGGAGTTCTTTGGCAGGGAACATGGACGGCGGAATCCGAACAACAAACCGCTTTGCCCCTTTTTGAATTGCGAAATCTCATGCTTCGTCATCAATCGGACGCCGCATGGATTTGCCTCCAGCACGGCTCAAAACAAAAAGAAATCGAACAATACCGCCGTAATGTTTCCCTGCAAGTTCATTTATATCAGGAAGCGTTTCAATATGATCTTGACGAAATGGCGGCGTTGCTCACTGCGCTTGACCTTGTGATTACTCCGCCCGGTTACGCGGCAAACCTGGCAGGCGCACTCGGAACAAAAACATGGCTGATACTTCCCGCCAAACCCGATTGGCGTTGGAACCTCAGCCGCGAAAAATGCATCTGGTATCCGACCTTCCGCGTTTACCGTCAGGCAATCGGTCAATCGTGGTCGGATTTGTTCGCAACCGTTGGAACCGACCTCGAAAAATTCCTCGCAACACACCGCCCGCCGGAAGAATCCGCGCCGGTTACGCTGGTATTCCCCGAACAGAATACACAAACTCGTCTCCGCCGTGCAGGATAAAACACCCAATAAAACCGAAATAAAAAAATCGTAATTATTCAGTCAGGTAGATATCAGGTAGATAATTGTTCACCCATCTTGCGATTAACAATTCACAAGGTAGGCAATTGTTCGCTGAGGGGCTTTCACCCATGATTGCGTCGGCATCAGCCGACAGTGAATTGCCGACAGTGAATTTTTGTCATGTTGGTTATTTTGGTTGCCTATCGGCAAGCGACCGTGGGGTGAAAACCTTTCGGCGAAAGACCGCCTTGAATTGTTAATCAAAAAGAGGAACAACCTAAACGGTTGGGCAATTAAAAGGTAGGCAATTGTTCAACAAAGGATTGAATAGATACCAACCGATAGTTTCATTTTGCAGCATTCGGACGGGCAAAAAACAGAAATTGTAGTTCTACAACCGGTCAATGTAGTCCTACAATTGGTGAATGTAGCCCTACAATTGGCGAATGTAGTCCTACAATTGGGAAAATGCAGCACTACAATTAGTCAATGTAGCCCTACAATTGATAAATGTAGTCCTACAATTGATAAATGTAGCCCTACAATTGGTGAATGTAGTCCTACAATTGATGAATGTAGTCCCGCAACCGGTAAATGTAGGGCTACAATTCGTAAATGTAATCCTACAATTAGTCAATGCAGTCCTACAATCGGCAATATTTTTGAGGATTTATTGTTGGTTTTTTGCGGTTTTGTAAAGGAAATGCCGATAGGTAACCGATTTCCGTGCGGTTGTCCGCCGAAAAAAATAAAACTGCTGAAATATTACAAAAAAATCTATTTCCGCAGTCAGAACAGTCAATGCTTATAAGATAATATAGTACAAATTCCGGCAAACAGACGGCAAGAATTACATGATCGATGCGCAAACAACCAGATCGATTCGATGCGAATGTTGCGGATTTGCGTTCAAGTTTGCAGCGTCTGAACATTCAACGGAAGTAATCTGTCCCGCTTGCGGCGGTGAAAATATCCTGACTCATTGTCTGCGCTTTCCATGCAGCCTTCCATACAATGAACCATTGCCGGAACACTCTTCGGAAAACCTTTCGGAACATTCTTCGAAAAACTTTTCGGCAATCCTTTCGGAAAATAAAATATCGCTGCCGTTGATTTCTCCGTCGGTTTCCGATGCCGACTTGCAAAAATGCCGCGCTAAAAATTGCCCTCGAATGAAACATGCCGGCGGCGGAAGTTGTCTGCGTCATGAAAATTCCTGTGCGGTTGCGGAGGTTTCCGAACACGATCGGAATTACAAACAATGGCTCACGCTCCTGCTGACGGTTTGTATTCAGATGATTGTGTTGTTCGGCGCCGCCGTTTTTATTCTGGTAAATAATAGAGAATCCGCTAAAACCGATGATTCTCCATTTCAGGTTGTTATCAAAAAAGGTGAGGACATACAACTAAAACATCCGGAGGTTGAACCCGTTCCGTTGCCGACGCCGGTTAAACAGGAACAGGTTAAGCCGACAGCGGTTAAACAGGAGCAGGTTAAGCCGGCAGTAGTTCAATCGGCAGTGGTTCAATCGGCAGTGGTTCAATCGGCAGTGGTTAAACCGGAATCCGTAAAACCGAGACCCGTTAAACCGAAACCGGCGGTTGGTGATTTGGCAAAGGAAGCAAGTCTTCCGCCAATAAATACGCCGCAATCTCAAAACACGAAAGAAACTATTGCATCGGATAAATTGCCGCAAACAGATCGAAGCGAAAAAAATTCGCCTGCAACATCTCCTTTTCCGATTCAACCCGCAATTCCTTCCGTAACAGCGGCAATTGCCGAACCGGTTGCGGCGGGGTTTGTGATAACCGACTCTGTAATAACAGAAGCCGTAGCGGAAAAACCTGCCGCCCAAAAAGCAAGCACTCAAAAAACAAACGCCCCAAAAACAAGCACCCCAAAAACAAACGCCCAAAACAAAGAAGATAAATTTGAAAAGGTAAAACCGAACCCCTCTTTGCCCGAAACAATTCCGGTAAAACCGGAAGCAACAACAAAAGTTGCGTTGAAAAAGGAAAATGCGGCGGATAAATCATTACCGGCGGCAATTCGGATTGCGGCGGCGGAGGTGTTGCTGGAGGAGTCGGCAACATTGTTAAATTCCGATCCGGAACAGAGTTTGAAAGATATTTTGTCTGCCGTCGGAACATTTGAGGAGTTGGGACATTCGGTTCCTTCGACGGCTTACTGGATACTCGGTCAGGCTTATGCTTCGCTGAGTTGGGGAAAGATGTTCCTCATCAATACTCCGCCGGTCGAAAATATGGTAATCAGTTCCGACAGCCATTGGCTCTTAACACAATATCAGGATAATTCGGTTTGGATATGGGATCTTTTCCGCAATCAAAACAACCGGAACGGCGTCCTGCTCGATTCGGGAAAAATTCCCTACGCTAAATTGCTTTTTTCGCCGGATTTACGTTTGATTATCGGCGGACGCACAGACGGAACCCTGCAAATCTGGGATATGGCTCGCCCCAATCCTGCGGAAACTCCGGTAATGTTGAAAGAAAAAGTCATAGGATTACGTGATTTACAAATTTCGCCGGACGGTTGTTGGCTGGCGGCGTTCGGCGCTCCAACACAATCTTTGTCGGAAGTTGTGCGCAACAACCGCTATATTGATTCTTCCGGATCGTTTGTTTCCGTCGAAACCGCATTCGGCGAACACGAAAATTATTTTTATAATCTCAACGAACCGATTCCTCCTTGCCGGATTGTCCGTTTACATTCGGTGTTGCCGTTACCGGAGACGGTTTACGGGACTCCGATAATTTCCGGTTCCGGCAAAATACCGGTTGATACCCAACCTGTCCGCAAAATATTCGCCAACACAATATCCGCTAACACCGTTCCCGCCAACGCAGTATCCGCCAACATAGTATCCGTCAACACCGTACCCGCCAACGCAGTACCGGCTAACACAGTACCTGCTAACGAAATACCTGTCAGAATTATGGAAAAGTTTGTGTCCGTATTGCGGGAACCGCCGTTTTTATCGCGGAAAAACGTTCAGGTTTCATTCCTTTCGGAATATTCTGCGGTTCAGCCGGAAAAACAGACGGAAAAACAACCGGAAAAACCATTGCCGAAAACCGAAACCGATTGGGAAACGGCAACAATGCTTTCGGAGCCGAATGCGGTTTGGCTTTGGGATTTACGGCAAATTCAAAACGGTTTTATTCCTCCGCCCATTGTTTTAAGGGGACACAAACAAGAGATTCGTCTTATCCGGTTTAGTGCCGATTCCGGCAAACTGGCGGTGGGCGGCAAAGATTCGACAACATTGATTTATAATCTTCGGGAAGGCAAAACTGCGGGGATTCCGTTAATACTTCGCGGTCATCATTTGGATATTACGGCGATTGTTTTTGCACCGAACGGCAGTTGGGTTGCTACGGGGAGCCGTGACAACACGGTTCGTCTTTGGAATTTGACGGATTCGAAGAAGGCAACGGAGTCGGTTGTTTTGAACGGTCATCGCGGTTGGGTTAGTTCGTTGGCGGTTGATCAATCGGGAACTCGGTTATTTTCCGGCAGTTATGACAAAACGATTCGGATTTGGCGTCTTGACCGGAACGATATTAAAACGGCGGCGGAGCGTGAACCTTTGGTATTGCAAAGCAATCAGGGGGTGATTCGGGAGTTGGAGCTTTCGCCGGATGGAAAAAAACTTGTTTCGCTGGGCGGAGACAACAGCCTTCGGATAAGAAATATTGTTGACGGCACGGTTGACGGTGCTGTTGACGCTGCTATTGACGACCGCCATTCCATGATTTTTCGCAATCGAATACTTCCGATTTCAAAAATCGCATTAACTCCCGACAATCGTTGGCTTGTTTTCGGCTATAAAAATCAAAAAAATCCGGCTGGCAGTGGTATTCGTCTTTGGCCTTTCAACATTGATCGTCTGGTGCAAATTGCCGCAGAAAACGAATAAATAGGAAATTGTTCGTATCTAATTGGACATTTGTTAAACAATAACGCAAGAAAACTTCATTTTTCCGAAGCCCGCAGGGCGGAAGGTACATAGAAGGTGCATAACCGGCGGTAAAGCAAAGCGCAACCGCCCAATCAGAATCTTCAGCCCGACAAAAGGCAGGCAATCGTTCGCCTGTTTTACGATTAACAATTCAAGAGGCAGGCGGCGGTGGGTAAAAACCCTTTACCGAAGGGTTTTATTTACGGTTGTGTGGGCGGGAGACGGCTTGTTCCAATTTCTAAAACTATTTACGTGAATCGTATTTTTTGTGTTTGCCCTGCAAGGGCGAGATAAACCGGCCCGCCGCAACGCGGCGGGTAATGGTCGACAAAACATCAACGCCCTGAAAGGGCATCATATTTTAGTGGGGAATGGAGAGTTGTTAGTGGAATAATGTAGGAGCGAAAGATTTTTTGTCCCTACCAACGGTAGGATTTACGGTTTTTGAATTGTTAATCAAGAGGTAGGCAATCGCTCGCCGAGCGATTGCGTTGGCGTCAGCCGACTAATACGAT
>JAITQV010000405.1 GCA_031288765.1 Planctomycetaceae bacterium | reverse complement strand
TCTCACATGAGATAAAAATTATCTCACGAGAGATGAAACCCATCTCACGAGAGATAAAACTTATCTCACGACAATAAAACCCATTTCACGAGAGATGAAATCTATCTCACGAGAGATAAAAATTATCTCTCGCATGTTTTTTTCGGTTTTTCGCCTCAATTCGGCAATTTGTTGAATAATGACGCCGGATAAATCTCCTATTTTCCCCAATTTAACAACAATTGCAAGCAATTTTCCTCAAAATCCGAACTCATTGCCTCATTTTTTACTCTTTTAATGAGGTTAATTGTATGTGAACTTCTTGGCTACTGAGGTTGTTTTGTTTGGAAAAATTAGGTTGGGAATAAGGTTTGTCTTGCGTCATTGTTCTCAGCAAATGACCGAGAATAGATACGGCTTTTTTGTTTTGATTGCCGTCCTTCAACAGAATCTTCAGTCGGCTAACGCCGACGTAACCATGAGTGAAAACCTTTCGGCGAAGGGCTTCACCCAACGATTGCCAACCTTTTGATTAGAAATCTTTGAGAAAAATCACAAATTCTAAATCTATGATTCCCAATAGTGCATTTGTGAATGACTGAATAGATACTTATTTTTAGATTATTTTCTAACCGCGAAGATCACTAAAAAACAAAGATTGAAGTCTGAAAAAAATATAGTTTGCCGAAAGATTTTATTCACGGCAGTTAAAAATGTAACGGTTGTTTTTTCTTCGGAAAGTGTTGAAAATTCAGAGAATTTTTTGTACTTTTTTTTCTTTTGAACCGGTATTTTTTACCAATGATCCCCGATCAATTGATTCCTTACCGGCTTACTTTTTATTATATCTTTCGGCAATTTATGATGTTGTGTTATCTCGGCAAACGGATTGGATTTGTTGTCGCCAACCGTATAACTGTGGAACGACAGGTTTTCCCTTTTCTCCCAAATCACATTCAAAAAAAATAAAAAAAACTTTTAAAATGAAAAGACATGCCGAATATCAGGAGATTACGGTTTTTAGAGCAATCATTCTCTCGGAAAAATTGTCCGGTTACACTTCGGGCGTTTGACAACGAATCGGCAATGAATACAATCGTTGCTTGCCGTTTTGAGAACCGGTCTAAAAAGTTTTCAAACCGGATTGGTTTTATTTTCATTATCTTTGATTTTTCATTGCCACTTTGTAATATACTATGCCCCAAGTAACGGAGTACGTCGAAAAAAGTGTGAATATTCACAATGTGAACACTCACGAAAATAACGCCGCCAAAGAACTACAACAATTGCGCGAAGTTCTGGCGGAACAACTCGGTTTACAACGTTTTAATCTCTGGTTCGGTCAGGAATCAATCTTCCGCTATAAAGAAACCGGAGTTGTTTTGAGTGTTAAGAATCATTTTGCCGTTGACTGGATTCGGTCGAATTTTCAACAGGAAATCGAACAAGCCATACTGAAAGTTTTTGGTAAGGCGTTGTCTGTTGAGTTTTCAATAGTTTCGCCGGAACAAGCCAAAGTTAAGGATTCCGGCAGCCAGCCCAAACCGGTGATCACACCTTCAATTCCCCGTCCGCACTGTCCGCTTCAAACACCGAATGCCGGACGTAAAAATGAAAGTGTTTCCCGGCAAAACAATGTTCCGCGGCGTTTTGCAACTCTTCACACATTTATTGAAGGCTTGTCGAATCGACTGGCGTGCCGTGCCGCAACACTTGCAGTCGAACACCCCGGTCAAATTAATCCGATTTATATTTACGGTACGACAAGTATCGGAAAAACACACCTTTTAGAAGGTATTTGGTCGGCAGTCCGGCAACAACAAGGACGTAAATCGCCATTGTACATGACTTCGGAACAATTCATTTCGTCGTTTCTGGAAAATATCCAACCCGGTTCAACACGGAACGGTATTCAAGGATTCCGCAACAAATTTTTGGGAATCTCCGTTCTGCTGATTGATGATATTCAATATCTTTCCCGAAAAGATGCAACTCAAACGGAATTTCTTTATACGATTGATACTCTTCGGAATCAGGGAGTGCAAATGGTTTTTACGGGTAACCGTCCGCTCAAAGAACTAACCGGTTTGCGGAACGAAATTATTTGCCGTCTTGAATCGGGCATGGTGTGCGGTATAGAATTACCGGAACGTGAAATGTCGCTCCGTATTTTTCAAAACATGGTTGCTCAGCGTCAATTACCGATTGGGCAAGATGTTTGCCGCATGGTAACGTCGCGGCTTGGGGTTCATGCTCGGCAACTCTCAGGAGCCTTGAACCGGCTTCATGCTGTTTATTTGACGAAAAATGAGCCGATTACTTTGGAGATTGCGGAAGAGACATTGGGTGATTTGATCCGTATTCAACGGCGTGATGTCCGGCTTCAGGATATTGAAAAGGCGGTTTGTGAAACGTTTGGACTTTCGGAACAAGCCCTTCAATCAAAAAGCCGAGCAAAACAAATTACGGCACCGCGAATGCTGGCGATGTGGCTCGCCCGAAAATATACCCGGTCTGCTCTCTCTGAGATCGGCAAATATTTCGGCGACCGCTCGCACAGCACGGTTGTTACCGCCCAGAAAAAAGTCGATCAATGGGTGGACAAAAACCATCCAATCCATACCGAACATCTCAATATTACCGAAATGATTCAAAAAATCGAACAAATACTTCAATCAGGTTGAACACATGGACACATTTACAGGGCGTTTTGGAGCGTATGAAATTGCGTTGGGGGTTGCGTTTGGAGTTTTGCTGGGACTTCTTCCGAAAGCAAATCTTTTATTTGCGGTGTTTCTGATTTTTTTCTTTCTATCTCATGCCAACATTGTTATTGGTGTTTTAGCAACATTAATTATTTCCTTTTTTGCGTCATGGATTTATCCATTGGCAGATCCGATTGGGCGTGAAATTTTGGTTTCGGTGCAAGGGCAGCGAGTGATTGGAATTTTGTTTAGTATTCCGGTGGTTCCTTGGACAATGCTGGACAATACTGTTGTGCTTGGAATGTTTTTGTTGGGGGTTCTTTTATTTTTACCGATTTTTCTTGTTGTTTGGATTCCTCTTAAAATCCTTTTGCCGAAAAAAAAAGAACAACCGCCCAAATCAACCCCGCCAAAAACGTAACGGCTTATGCTTTTGTAACCGTTCAAACAAAATTTATATGAGGAAGGTTCTAACGGAAGTTGTGTTATTACAAATTTTCGTTTGTGTTGCTGTTTTGATTGAATAATTGGAATGTAAATTTATTTCTTTGTTGCGAAATAAATCAAATGATCACCCATACCGATTGCATCTCCCAAACGCATTAACCATGCGTGAATTCTGATTTTTTCAAAAAAACGATACAATCGGAGAAACCAAATTTTTTCCTGCTTCTCGTCAAAATATTTAGTGGTTCCTATTCTTACCCATTGCGATTTTTGCCCTTGTTTACCATTGATAAAAAGCATTGCCCATTGATCGAGTAAGAGACTTGATATGGTAAAGTTTTTCGACCCCTCCCATTGAAAACCGGTCTTTTCAATTAATAAGCGTGCTGACTGTTGCGAAAACAGATGTAAATGATAGGGAGTATGCCATTGATGCCATAATCTTCCGAATGTGTATCTACTGATGCAGGAGAGATGGGGTATGGAAAAAATCAATTTTCCACCCGGTTTGAGGACGGAATAAATTTGCCGGAGAGTTTCTTCGGGATTGAGGCAGTGTTCCAAAACCCAATTCATTGTTACGTAATCAAAATAATTTTTTTCATAATTGCCTGCATCAAAAAGTCCTACATGTAAATTAAATCCGTAACGTTCAGCGATTTTTGCGGCGTTTTCATCCGCTTCAACACCGTAAACTTCACACCCTCTGTTCTTGTGATAACCCAGCGTTTCGCAATAACCGCAACCAATATCCAACACACGAACATTTTTCGGAACCCAACGATGGCATAATGCCCGGTCTCCATCTAACCATGCCCAAAAACCTGTCGTTTCCATGTAAGGTTTGTATTTATCAATATCAAAATGTTTACGCGGATAATAATTGGTGTAAAGATCACTCAACATTTCCTCTGTAAAATTACCAAGAAGGAAAATGTGTCCGCAATCCCGACATCGGTTCAATACGAATGACTCAGGATAGCCAAACATAATATCGTAATTTTCAAAAAGAAATTTTGTATGATTCGATTGACAAATAGGACAAGTTTTAGTCATGGCAGTTCGCAAAAGTTGATATTTTCCTATGCCCTTTTAGGGCGGTGTTTGTTGTTATTCGTTATCCGCCCCAACAGAATTGGTAACGAATAATAAATAATTACGATTTTTTACCGTGTTATTTCTCTGGGAACAATGTACTCGTATTTTTCAGAACAAAAGCGACATTCTTTGATAGTTCCCTGATATAGGTATTGAACCAATTCATCGCGTGTACAGTCCGGTGCCATAGGACGATGTGAAAGTATATCATCCCATTCCGTACCAATAACTCCCTCTTGTCGAGACATAATAGCGTGTCTCAAAGGGCAACAATAGTATAAGTTATTGTCTTGTATAGTACTGATTTTAGAAAAACATTGTTTCCATGCCTTACATGGATCACTCTTAAACGGAACAGGACGGTTTTCATTGTTCAGTTGATAATATTTAAACCAAAATTTATCGTTTCGGCGAAGACCATAAATAATTCCGGCTTGTTTCAAAACATTAATTCCGGCAAAAAATTTTTCATTGTATTCCGGTGTATCGAAATGCTTGGTAACTAGAACCTGTACTTTATTACGGAGAATAGATTTCAAAACTTCCGGGCGTGCTTTCGGTAAAAGCAATCCATTGGTCAGTAATTCCAATCGAGTTTGAGACCAACATTGTCTTGCCGCATCAAGGATTGTTTCCAGTTGGGGATGAAGCAACGGCTCTCCACCACTGATCATAAAATCGAGCGGTACAACTTTCTTACTCCATGTTTCAAGCCAATGAATTACTTCTTCAGTAGGAACAATTCCCTTTCGTAAAGGACTAAAGGCTCCGCAATATTCACATTTTTGATTACAACTAATGGTAGGACACATCTCAAGAAATCGGACTAAAACACGTTTTTGATTTGTACCGACAAAGAAAGGAAAAAAACAATTGACGGTCATTGACGAAAACAGTGTTTGTTCCTGTCCTTGAGATTTCAAATATCTTTTGACTGATTTCTGTTGCAGCAAAAATCGTACAACTCCTCCCGCAGAAGTTAACCGCCCAACATAAATATTGTAGAAAAAATTCCGAAAGA
>JAITQV010000404.1 GCA_031288765.1 Planctomycetaceae bacterium | reverse complement strand
TCGTTCAGTACCCGCTCCCCACTCATTCTGGATTTCAAAGAATCCGAACGCGCACGTCATGTTTATATGGCGGGGCGTTGGGAAATCGAACGGAACGGCGAAAAAGGTCCCTTCAGCGCTATCGTGGAAGTTGTTATCCCCTAAATGCAAAAAATCTTCCGCCGCGCTTGCCGATTTATAATTCAAAAGGTAAGCGGCGTTGCAGTTAATAGTTTAGAGTGGATAGTTAATAGTTCGCAAGCGGAATTATTGCGTTGCGGTAGAAATTCCGCCCGCAATACTATTAACTATTCACTCTAAACTATAACTATCAACTAATATGTTGCCCTTTCAGGGCGTTGATGTTTTGTTGACTGTTACCTGCCGCGTTGCGGCAGGCTGGTTTATGTTGCCCTTACAGGGCATAGGACAATATGCTATCTGATCCATACTATTCGATCCGTAGGTTGTGCTTCAAACCCCTTGCGGAACTAAGATTCAGTATTAATACTGAAAAACAAAGGACTAAATAGATACTAAATACAATAAATGTTCTGTAAACGTCTTTATGAAAAATTAGTTGTTGAGTTTGGGAAACGGCAATTTGTGTTGACCGGTAAAACGGCGGACGCCTATTTTGCCGATTCCGTGCGCGGAGTATGCGCGAACATTGAAGACGCTCTTTTGTATCATGCGGTTAAACAAGGATATGAAATCGCTGTTGCACTCGACGAAAAAATGACAATGCGTTTTGCAAAACCTGAAATGCAGGAAAAGTACAACAACATTGTTCAGGGCAAATCCGAAGACCCAAAAAAGAAAACAGGCAGCGTTTCCCGAACCCGAAGTACAGCACCGCTGTCAACACAACCGCCAACAACACAACCGCCGCCGCAAAACAGCACGTCCGGCAACGATACAAACAACACGTCCGGCAGTGATACAAACAACACGCCTCCGGTTGCTCAACCGAACACCGCGCAAGCAGTTGAACAGGTTCAGACAAACTCCGCAAGCAAAGCACAACAAATTTTCGACGGTATTAAAAACCGTTTGATTCCGCACAAGACGAAAACATTCATTATTTTGTGTAATACCGAAAAAATTCTGGAACACGCCGACGGAAAATTAACTCCCGCTTCGGAACAAAAAGTCAGGACAATTCGCGAATGGGCAAAAATTCAGCCGGGTTGTCCCGATACGGCAACAGTTCTCGTCATCAATCCCGTAAAAATGAAATACAGCGAAGATGTCAATCTTGCCGATCAGGAATTTTCGCTTGCTTCAGACCGGCTGGTTCCCGGACTTGCCGACCGGACTGTTAATATCGAAATCGGAAATCCCGATTTGACCGAGATAACAGCGTTATTGATTCGCTTGCAGTGCCGGTATGGTTTGGGAGGTCATCCGAAACAGATTGCAAGACATCTCGTGTCAAAAAATATGGCAATGTATAATATCGTTTCCATGATACGCCGTAAGATGTCGGAAAAACCGCAACCCAAAATGTTGGAGCAAATTTTTGAAGATGACAGCGAAACAAAACGAAAACAAGCATTGGCGAATGCGAAAAAAGAATTGAACGAATTAATCGGGCTTGCGAATGTCAAAGAAAAACTCGAAGAACTTTTCGGGCTTGCCAAAATGATTAAAAAACGGCAGGAGGATGGACTCGATACAAAAAACTTTTCGCTTCATTCGCTCTTAATCGGTAATCCGGGAACAGGAAAAACGGTTGTTGCACGAATTTTGGCAAAATATTATTTCGGACTTGGTTTGCGGAGAACGGATAAAGTTGTCGAGATTTCGGTTGCGGATATTTCCAGCGGTTATAACCCGGGCGAATCAATGGAAAAATTGAAAACAGTAATTGCGGACGCAATGGGCGGCGTGTTGTTTATCGACGAAGTTTATCAGTTTGCCGATCAGGAATGGTTAAAGCAAGCGTTTGAGAATGTCCTGATGAAATCAATGGAAGACCATCGGGACGAATTAACGGTGCTGGCTGCCGGATACGGCGGCGAATATTTGCAACAGACGTTAAAAATCAACGCCGGTGTAACGCGGCGGTTCAACCATCCCGACAACACGATTGAATTTCCCGATTATTCCGCGGACGAGTTGTTTCAGATTACGGAACGGATATTGCAGGCGGAACATTATTATCGATTAGCCGACAATGCCCGCGAACCTCTGCAAAAATATATTGCCGGACGTATTAAGATTGGCAAAATGGAAAATGCCGGAGGTGCAAGAAATCTTGCCGAAACAATAGTTAAAAATGCCGCACGAAGAAATGAATTTGCCGAAATCGGAATGTTGGATATTCCAAGCGTAAAACGCGGGGCAACAATTGACGAAATTATTAACGAACTTAATGAAAATTTTGTCGGTTTGCAAAGTGTCAAAGACCAGATTCTCCGTATTGCCAAACGGATTGCTTACAACGAGAAGAACAATTTAGGGACGGACGCAAAATATAATATGAGATTTGTCGGCAACCCCGGCACGGGAAAAACAACCATCGCCAGATATATGAGCCGGGTTTTTAACGCCGTCGGGTTAATCGAAGGAACCGATGTCGTTGAAATTTCGGCGTTGAATTTGAAGGCGGGTTATGTCGGTCAATCGTCCGGCAGAGTAACGGAAGCATTTACCAAAGCCCGCGAAGAAGGAAAAGTGTTGTTCATTGACGAAGCCCATAATTTGTATCAATCGTCAGGCGATAACGATTCATTCAATAAAGATATTATCGGGCAAATCACGCAGGAAGTAACCGCTCCCAAAAATGCCCGTGTGTTTACGATTTTAGCCGGTTATCCCGAACCGATGCAGCGTTTGTTCAATGCCGATCCCGGTTGGGAGCGGCGGTTTCCTTATATCGTCAAGTTTCCCGATTACGAAGCCGAAGATTGTTTGCTCATTTTGAAAAAGGCGTTGCGGAAAAATAAACTGGAACTCGCACCGGAAATCGAAACGCCTTTGCTGACGCTGATCAACCGTATGAAACAGAATCCGAAATTCGGAAACGCCGGCGAAATGAACAATTTAGCGGAAACATTGTTGAGCAATCACATTATGCGGGACGACGAATCGCAAATCATTACAATGGAGGATTTACCGGAATGACAATTCAAGAGATTATCGATACGTATGGAAATGCCGTGTTGGATGAGGAAACAGCGCAGCGGTTGACGGGTATTGTCAGGAAACTGCTTGATATTCAAACGCTGGAGACGGCAAAACAAGAAATGATGACGGAAATTACCCGCCTGAATACTAAGCGGGCGGTTCTGCGGCAGGAAAATCAAAAAACGGAACAGGATTTGGAAAATGAGCGGCAGGCATTGATTCAGGAAACAAGTGCTCTCAATATTCAGCGGGCGAATTTGCAGGACATTAAAACCAAAAATGAAAAAAAATTGGCGGACATCGAAAAAATGCAGGCTGAAATCAACGCCATGCCGAAGGACATCGAAATCAAAAAGAACTATGACGAAACAAAGAAATTGCTGGAAAGTTTAGAGAAAAATCCGTGGCTTGCTCCTGATATTAGTGAGAATATTCGGAAGATTTGGAAAGAGTTACCGGCTGATGAACTTGATAAGGCAATCAATCATTAACCCCAAAAAAGCCGGACATGTTTCCCGCAAACATTGTAACTTTAACTTTAATTGAAGACGGCGAAACCTGGATGGAAATGATTAAAAGCAGGAATTTGTCGGAACAAAATAATTGAGTAAAATGTTCGGATTAGAGCAGCAACATATTGATGCGATTTGTGTTTGTTTTGCCGGTTTTCCGGCGATTCGTGAAGTTGTTATCTACGGTTCCAGGGTTAAGGGGAATTACAAAAACGGATCGGACATTGATTGTTCCGTTAGGGACGACATGTCGTTGGTAGAAAAAAATGAAGTTTTCTTGTGTCATTGTTTGACAAATGGCTGAATAGATACCATTTTTTTGACAAGCACTCCTATACTTCTACCCAATCAATTTTTTCCGATAGTCTTCCATATTCCCAAAATTCTTTTATTCCTTCCAATATACTTTGAACGGCATGAAATTACCTCTTTTTTTAATAGAGACATCTAAAAAAATTAGTTTTGTTGTTAAAAACAAGAACTTACGAATAATTTTAGAGATTCCCTATTAAAAATAAGAGGTAATTTCTTACCGTTCAAAGTATAGT
>JAITQV010000357.1 GCA_031288765.1 Planctomycetaceae bacterium | reverse complement strand
TGGCTTGTTTCCGCGAAAGACCGTAACAGATACGGCAGTATTTCCGATGATTGTTCCCGTCAAGTTGCTCGGTTTTTCGAAGAAGCAACCCTGTAAATTGCTAATAATTTATCGTGAATTGTTCATAGTTCGCAAGCGGAATTATTACCGTTACGGCAGAAATTCCGCTTGCAACACTATTAACTATAATCGGTTATCGTTCGAAATTGACGGCACCGTCATTGTTTTGCGGAGGTCCTTCGGTAGAACGACCATTTTGAACAATTATTTCGAGTCTTTTCCTCAATGCTTCAACTTGCTCCGTATTTTTAACGGCAAGATTATTTTGTTCGTTAATATCTTTTGAAAGATCGAATAATTGAACGGACGGAAGATTTTTTGATTCGGGTGAACCGGGGCGCGGCGCACTCCAACCACCGGAATCACTGCAAAGACAAAGTTTCCAATTATTCTGCCGAATAGCAAACGAACCGTTGATCGAATGGTGAACAATTTCAGAACGTATCGGTTTTTTAACTTGACCCAACCAAGCCGGTAATAAATTGAAACTATCTTCGGCAACATTTACCGGTATGGAAACATCAAGAATGGCGGCAAAAGTTGCATAAAAATCGACCAGACAACCTAATTCATTGGAAACCGTACCGGCTTTGATTTTATTACGCCAACGAACTAAAAACGGAACCCGATGACCGCCGTCAAAAATATCCGCTTTGGCTCCGCGAAAAATATGATTGGGCGAATGTCCTTTTTCCAAAAGTTTGTCGATTCCCGCCGCCGGAGAACAACCGTTATCCGCCGTAAAAATAATCACCGTATTGTCCGTTAAACCGGCTTCGTCAATTTTTTGTACAATCTTTCCGACAGTGTCATCAACCTGCATAACAAAATCACCATACGGATTCAAATTACTTTTTCCTTGCCATGCCGGTGTTGGTAAAATCGGAGTATGCGGAGCCGATAGCGGCAGATAAAGAAAAAACGGTTTCCCATTTTTGGCGTCGGAAATATGATTTTCAATAAATGTAATAGATTGTTCCGTTAATTTCGGCATAATATCGACGGCTTCAAAAGATTCTGCCGCCGGTCCGCTGCGAACCCATTTTTTCTGTGTTGCCGGAATTTCAGTTACGTGATCATTTTCAAGAAAAACAAACGGCGGCATATCAGCAGAAGCGGCAATTCCCCAAAAATAATCAAAACCCAAAGCAAGCGGACCATTTTTGAACGGTTTTGAATAATCAATATTTTTTGCAGCAGGCGGGTTGGCGTCGGTTGTTTCCCATTCAAGACCAAGATGCCATTTACCGATAACAGCCGTATTGTATCCGGCATTTTTGAAGAGAGTCCCAAGAGTTTGGCGGCTTGACGGAATCAACGGTTTCGAATATCCGTCCAATACACCTGATTTTTTACGAGACCGCCAATTATAGCGTCCGGTTAAAATTCCGTAACGTGTTGGAGTACAAACGGATGAGGATGTGTGCATATCGGTAAACCGAACACCTTCCCGTCCCAATTGATCCAAATGCGGTGTTTTGATTTTACCGTTTGGCGCTAAAAGATTGACATCGCCATAGCCCATATCATCGGCAAGAATCAAAATAACATTGGGACGTTCCGCGGCGCCGATGTTGCTCACAAAAACAAAACCGTAAAAAAATAAACCTAAAAAAATCGAGAACAAAAATTGATGGAATAGTTTCATTTAAGTAAATATTGTTGAAAGGTTAATCGTTATAATAAACATAGTAAACGGTAAAATCAAATTATATTGATTTTCGTTTTACCGGTAAACAAAAAATCGTTGCTTCATCCGCAAACACAACAGTCCTGATTCCTGATAATGCGGCGATCTATCTATAATTTATTCTATTATAATATAAGACTAAAATATAGAAAGTATCAATGGGCATCGGTATTGACAACCGGTTTGCGGATTATTGAGCAACATGTTATTTAATGTATTCAAGTACATCTATTGGGAGTATCGATCCACTTTAAAATCAAATTGATTTGTTGAGTCTTTGACTACAAAAGTTAATCCTGACGTTTCCGGTCTCGAAAATTTCGGATCAATCAATTGCTGATATTCGAAATCATCGGCGTCGGGAGTTTTTTTTCCAAGACTTTTCTTAGCCGCGTCAACAAAAACTTGATAAGTTCCGGGCGGTAATCCGTCGTTTTCTGTAAATGATCCGGCGGTGTACTTACCATCTGCTTCGATAATTCCTCTGGCAAAAGTAGAACCGTTAACGAAACAAACAATTCCCGTTTCAAGCGGTTCGTTGTTGTCCGCATAGGTAACACGCCCGCTTAACTTCTTTAGTCCGCTGTTACAACCAATCAGGCAAATAGAAAAAAGAAGTACCAAAAATACAAACGCAAAACGATTTTTATTATTCATAGTAAATTTGTTTTCAAATAAGTTTCAAATTCGTAATTATTGTGCGGAATTAATTCCGCCGTCGTCAACCGCAGTAAGACTTTGGGCAATATCGGGAAACAAAGTAACAGAAATAGCATGGACGGAACCATCTCCATATAATACACCGACAATTCCCGAATGGGCACTGCCGAGAGTGGGATGTTTACTTGGTACCGGTGCTGTTACCGTATTGGTCAAAATATCATTTGCGGAACGGGCAAAGAGAAACGAATTGGCGGAAACGAGCCTGGCAACCGTAAATCCAACCGTACCATCTCTCAAACGTGCGTAACTTCCCAACCATTGATTGGCGTTAGCATTATCATCGGCAATTGCCCATGTTGGAACATGTTTTTCGCTCAATGTCCATTGATTACTTGTTCCGTCGCTCCATCGGGCAATCGTGTCTTGCCATGTCCATTGAGCCACGTAATTACTATCGCCGGTTGCAGTACCGGTTTTGCCGGAAGTGTAAGTTAGCAAAGGAAGCCGAAAGGGACCAACTTGATTTGCTTGAACGGCATGAGGTTTGGTTGAGGGATTGGCATTCATACAAACCCAACTCCAGTCGGCAGTTTGTGTTTTATTTCGCATTGCCGTCAATAACGTATAATCAATGATAGGACCGCGATTATCACCTTGTTCCTTGTGAGTTCCGACAGAAGACCGCGAAGGACAAAAGAAATAAGGAGTACTCGCAAAATCTTTAATTGTTCCATTAGCGACAATGGATTTGTACCAATCCACGCCGCTGCGGCAAAAATCATTGGGAGTATGAGTGGAAGTTGCTTTGTCGAAAAGATTATTATTGGTACTTCCGTTATGTCCGGTGTAATTTTGCATTGCTTCATAAAGATTTTGACGTTCCATATATGGAAACAAAATCATATAAAGGGTTGGGCGCAATGCATAGATGCAGGCAGGTGGTAAACCATTTTGTGTATCATGGA
>JAITQV010000351.1 GCA_031288765.1 Planctomycetaceae bacterium | reverse complement strand
AGAAGTTCGACCAACGTAAAGCCGAACAGTGCAGAACGTAAGAGAGTTGAGTGTTTAGTGGAAAAGAGTTGGGAAAACCAAGACGTGGCGTTTTCCTTTCTTAACTCTCTATCTAATCCTGCCCCCCCCCTGGTTTACCAGGCTTTCCCATTTTAACATTGGAATTTTCTCAAAAAAATTCCCCAACACCACAAACAAACATCTAACAAATTTTTCCATTGTAAATCTCCTTTGATATTACAAGGTTGATATTGAATTTCTCCTGCAACCGTTCACCAAAAACCTCATGGCAAAAACAATCCGGTTGCAAATTCAATAACACCCATTGTAACCCGCCTCCCAAAAATTCACAAGGGGGAATTTCGACTATTTTCAGATTTTCTTCAAAACTGATTCCGATTTTTTCATATCTTCTCATATTTTTTTAGATTTTCTTCAAAGTTGACTCCGATTTTTCTATTTTTTCCCAACGGTTGCATAGGTGGTAGGGGCGAAAAATGTTTCGCCCCTACATTGCGGTGGTGGGTGAAAACCCCCTTCGGCGAACGATTGCCTATCAACTAATACGATGCCCTTTCAGGGCGTTAATAGTTATTTATGGACATTAACCCGCCGCGTTGCGGCGGGCTGGTTTATATTGCCCTTTCAGGGCATAGGACAAGTCGGCTACCGCCGACACAACCGTTCGGCGAAGGGCTTTCACCCAACGATTGCCTACCTTTTGTTTTGTTGTGTTTCTTTTTCGTAGGGCGTTGCCCTACGCTAGGATATTAAGGGCTTTCAGCCCTAGTTTCGGGACAAATCACTGAATAAATACGAATAAATACTATTGTCTTAATAAGGTAATAAGGTTGATTTTGTGAGGGGATTTTGGCTGTTAAGGTTATTTTGTTCGGGAAAATCAGTCCACAGATTACGCAGATTTTCGCAAGGAAACGATTACCATACATTGGGGCAAATTCCAATAAAATATTACTGAAAATCCGCGCAATCTGCGGATTATTTTTTCCATACATTCTGTGGTTAATAAAAATAGGCAGTTGCGTCTTGCAAGAGTTATTATGTCGGGTTAAAATTTAACGAAATAAATTTCAACGGCGGAAAATTTTTGGAAAATTTTTGGAAAATTATAGGAATAAAATTTGTGGGGGAAAATTAATGCGGTCAATCAATCAAATTTTAAGTTTTGTGATGTTTACGGTATTGTTATTTTCTGTTTCGGCGGTTTATGCCGGCATGCCTACTCCGACATTAAGCCGGTACGGATTTGAGAAATTGGCGGGGATTTCAACGGCGGTTTTTATTGTGATGGTTGTTACGGCGATTCCGTTGAAGTTGTGTTGGAATTCTCTTGTTGCCGGCAGTCCGCATTTCAAGCGCATGAATTATCCCAAGGCATTGGGGGTAGTATTTTTGGGCGGATGTTTTTTTTCGCTGGTGCTGGCAATGGTCGCCGGAAGCCGCGAACTTTTTTCTCCGGGCGCATGGATTCCCAACGGTATTGTTTCGCAAACCGTTTTCGATGCCGAAATGGAACGCATTACCAAATTAAGAGACAATAATGAACACAATCTTAGCGTAACACGATACGAGGCAATCCGCACGCTCCGAAACGCCCTGCAAACCTTCGCCCAAGAACACAACGGAACATTACCCGCCTCCATCGAAGAATCAAAATTCGGCAATTTATGGCTGATTCCCTTTGCCGCCGGAATACATTACGAATATTTTCCCGAAACGGATTCGCCCGAAACACCGTTGGTTCGTGAACCCGATTTGTTGCCGGACGCACGGTTTTCTATCGGTCGCAAATTTGAAATCACGGAGAAAGCAAAATGAAACAAAAAGCATTCACTCTTGTTGAACTGTTAGTTATTATCTCGATCATCGGTGTACTAATAGCATTGGGACCTGGTGTTGGTTGTGGTATTTTTATTGCTCTTGTTTTGGGGTGGATTGGGGGACTTTATCATCTGTTGACCGGTTTGCAGCATGAACCGGTTGCTGTTTTAATTGGTTTGATTGCTTTTCTGCTTTTGCCTGTAACATTACATTTTTTTGTTGCTCCGATTGCAAAACGCCATAACAAAATCTGGACATTTCGTAAATCGTGTTTAACATCGCTTATGATTGTTCTCTTTGCCGGAGCCGGACTGGCTATCATTTCCTGTGTTCACAATATTGTTTGGTTGTTGTATCCCAAAGAACGACTCTTTGATCCGCCTGGGGGTTCTACCCTATATCAGATGCAATCAAGCAGTAAACTGAAACATCTCGCAACAATTGGCATACATGATTATGCTGAAACGCATGAGCAACAATTCCCGTCCGGCGGTACAGTGTTGGAAAACGGTCAACTCGGACACGGCTGGATAACGCAACTGTTACCGTTTTGCGAAAAGCAAGCCGTGTACGAAAAAATCGATCAAACCAAAGCGTGGAATGATCCGCAAAATGTTCCGGTTTTCAAGGAACGGTTGAAAGGTGATTTCGAATCGCCGTATTTTTGGCGTCTTCCGCCGGAAGAACGGATTGACGGGAACGGTTTTTTCCGAACAGATTATTCGGCGAATCAATTTGTTTTGCCGGTTGGTCGGTTACTTAAAAGGGATGAAATTACCGATGGTCTTTCCAATACGATTTTGTTCGGAGAGGTAACGCAAAATCTTCCGGCGTGGGGTTCGCCGTTGAACGGGCGTGATCCGCGGTTGGGGATTAACAGCTCGGCTTATGGTTTTGGGAGCAAGCATGGTTTTGGAAGTAATGCCGGCAAAGGCGTAAATTTTAGTCATTGTGATGGTTCCGTTCGATTTTATTCCGAAGCAACCGATCCCAAAATTCTCGAAGCGCTCACTTTTCCCAACGACGGTCAAATTGAAACAATGACTCACCCGTAAATTATTTGTTCTTTCCAAAAAGTTTGTATCTATTCAGTCAGGCGGCAACCATTCGCCAATCTTACGATTAACCATTCACAAGGTAGGCAATCATTCGGCAAACGATTCCTCTTAATTACCTGCCGCAACAGCAATAATTCCGCTTGCGTCCTCCGCTGTCAACTCCCCACTAATTCTGCTGCGATTTGTTTGGCAAGCCGGTCGGCGGCGTAAAGTGCGCGTTGCTTGAGCGAAAGAAGATCAACCATGGATGCCGGACGCGAAAACAACGAACCAACAACCGAACCGATTAACCGAGCTCCGCCCTTGTCAACATTTTTCAATATTCGCTGAACATCCTTAGGAATTTGTTCTTCGACAGTATCCAAAATGATTCGGACGGCAAGCAATGGCACCCGATGTTTCCGGCAAACTTCCGCAACAGCGAATGTTTCCATATCAACCAGTTCCGCTCCGGTTTGGCAATGCAACAACGACTTTTGTTTCGGAGAAGACGCAACAAAATCCGTCGTTAACAGGATGAGTTTTCGGTTTTGTTTTTCCGAAGCGGAGGATTCTTCGATGAGTTCGGGAACGGAATTTGAGGCACAGAGTTTTTTTCCGTCGGATTCCCGAACCAATATTTCAGGAAAACAAACATCAAACTGTTTCAGCCGCGGCACCAACCCGCCCGCATAACCGGCAGAAAGAAGCCGTTTCGGTTGGAACACGTCAAGCAACACTTCGGCGGCACGACCGGCGTTTTCCTGCCCAACCCCCGATTCCACAATAGCCGTACGATAACCGTGAAAAATCCCCGTGTGAAATGTCCGTCCGTTGCCTTGAGTTGTTTGGGCGTGTTTTAAGACGTCCGCAACACCGGCGGCTTCCATCGGCAACGCAAACACAAATCCAAGATCAACAACAGTTGACGTTGATTTATTCGGCGGATGTTCGCAACACAGTTGCCCGGAATCAGCCGAATACTCCGATACTTTTATATTGGTATCCGGTGTTGCGTCCGGTGTTTTCAGGATTTCTTTTTTCGCCTTCTGCAAAACCTGAGCGGCAAGCCAACGGATAATCAACTGTTGAAGAGACACGCGGAATTCTCCTGCAAAATAATTTGATTTTTATGACGATTTCAATCTGTTGCGGAGTTCGTTAACGAGTTCGTCTTTTTTAATTCGGACTTGCTGCAGCGAATCGCGGTCGCGAAGAGTTACGGTGTTATCCTGCAAGGTTCGACCGTCCACCGTAACACAGTAGGGAGTTCCGATTTCGTCCTGCCGCCGGTAACGCCTGCCCACTGCTCCCTTGTCATCGTAAAACGCCGAAAAATTCTTTTTGAGTTCGCCGTAAATTTCGGTTGCGGTTTCCGGCATTCCGTCCTTTTTGACAAGCGGAAACACCGCAACTTTCACCGGCGCAAGACGCGGATGAAATTTCAGATAGACCCGTTCCTGCGGTTGTCCGTTTTCGTCCGGCGCGGTATCAACCCGATACGCCTCGCAAAGAAACGCCAAAGTTGCCCGATCCGCTCCTGCCGACGGTTCGATCACATGCGGGATATACCGCTCCTTTGTTAAATCATCATAATACGACAAATCCTTGCCGCTGCCGCGGTATTTTGGTTGGTTGTTCGGCAATTTTTCTACGACAAGTTGATTGCCTTCTTTAACAAGTTTGCCTTCGATGTGGGAACGCAAATCAAAATCACCGCGATGAGCAATCCCTTCCAGTTCGCCGTATTCACCTTCCGGCAGAAAGGGGAATTGATATTCAATATCCGCTGTTCCGCAAGAATAATGCGATAATTCTTCCGCATCGTGTTCCCGCAACCGCAGCCGTTCCCCCGCAAGACCCATCTCAACATACCACGCAAACCGCCGGTCTCGCCAATATTTGTACCATTCCGGCGATTGAGACGGATGGCAAAAGAATTCAATTTCCATTTGTTCAAATTCACGGCTTCGGAAGGTGAAGTTACGAGGGGTGATTTCATTGCGGAAACTTTTGCCCGCCTGCGCAATTCCAAACGGAATCCGAACACGCGTACTGTCGCAAACATTTTTGAAGTTGACAAAAATTCCTTGAGCGGTTTCCGGGCGCAAAAAGGAAGCGTCGTCATCGCTGCCGAGTGCGCCGATGACGGTTTTGAACATGAGGTTGAATTCGCGCGGCGGAGTCAATGTGCCGGCATGTTTGGCGTCCGGCGCAACAACATCATTAAGATTGGGCAATTTTGAAATAGATTGCAAGGAGCCTTCCCATTTCAGGGTTTCCGCATCTTTTTTACGCAGCCCGAAGAATTTCAATGCTGTTTCGGCAAGGGCGGATTGTATATTTTCGGTTTCTGTTGTTGTGATGAAGACTTTGAGTTCGGTTGCGGGGTTGCCGTTTTCGCCGTGTTTTTTACCGGTTACATAACGCCCAAGCACATGGTCATAGCGGTAACGTTTTTTGGATTCACGGCAATCGACCATATAATCGTGAAACAGATCGTAATGTCCGCTGCATTTCCAGACTTGGGGGTGCATAATGATGGAGCAGTCCAGACCGGTCATTTCGTAAGTTCCTGGGGCGTTGTTTGGTGTAACGAGTTCGTTGTGATTCATAACCATATCGTTCCACCAGGCGTCTTTAACATTACGTTTGAGCAAAACTCCAAGCGGTCCGTAATCCCAAAAACCGTTAAGTCCGCCGTAAATTTCACTGGACTGAAATAAAAATCCTCGCCGCTTACAAAGCGCAACTAATTGTTCCATTTGCATGATTATTTAATGGTTTAAGTTTTGTGATTTGCGGTTCCAATAGGAAGAACCGTTGAAATATTGCTTTTATTTTATTGTTATGAAGGGGTGTTGTAAATTTACCCCCTTAAGTTTGTGGTTGGAAATTTGGCGTTATTCCAGCGGAATTTTTTTCTTAAAGATTTTTAATCAAAAGATAGGCAACCATTTAGTTAATAGTTAATAGTTTATAGTTTATAGTTTATAGTTGATAGTTGATAGTTCGCAAGGAAATTAAAAGGTAGGCGGCGGTGGGTGAAAACCCTTCGCCGAAAGGCTTTCACCTACCGCCGCAATGTAGGGGCGAAAGATTTTTCGCCCCTACCACATACGAAGGTCGGCTAAAACCGACGCAACCGTTCGTCAACAAAATTCCCAGTCGGCTAACGCCGACGCAACCCTTCGGCGAACGGTTGCCTACCTTATGAATTATTTCGTAAAATAGACAATTGCTCACCGAAACGGTTGCCTATCTGCGTTAAAAAATCCCAAAACCATAGAAAATGAACCTTGAACCTCCAAAATATCGAAAAATGGAGAACTCCAAACGTCAATTGGAGAACTCCAAACGCCAATTGGAGAACTCCATTTTCCACATTTTGCCCGCCCGAATGTTCAAAAAAGATACAAATTCGCCCAATAATTACGTTTTATCTGTTTTTTTTACCGTTTTGTTTTTAATATTTGAAAGAGTTCTGCGATACGGGTTTCGAGAAGCCGGCGAAGTTCTTCTTCATTGAGATTTTCAAATTCGGAGTAGGGAATTGGTTTGCCGTAAATGACGCGAATCCTGCCCCATAACCGCGGGAATTTTTTTATGCGGGGCCACGCTTCGTAACAACCGCTTAAAGCAGTTGGTAAAATAGTTGTTTTACTTCGTTGGGCGAGGACGAGCGAACCTTGTAAGAACGGAGCGATTTCACCTTCCCAAGTTCGTGCGCCTTCGGGAAACACCAGAATCATTTCCCCGTTGCGTAAACGTTTGAGAGATTCTTTGATACCTTCAAAACCGATTCCTTCCGTTTCCAACGGAATTGCGTCCAACATACCAATGAGCCAAGCGAAAAATTTGAGCCGGAACAATGATTTTCGTGCCAGAAAATTGAGTTGGCGCCGCAATCCGGCGGCAATCAAAGGCGGATCGAAATACGATTGATGATTTGAAACGACAACAACGCCTCCGTTATCCGGCATATTGTTCCTTCCGTAAAAGCGGACACCGTAAAAAATCATAAAAAATAAATTTACGGGTATCCGTACCAGATAATAAAACAATCGTTTTTGCCATGAAATTTTTCGGTTTGGTATGGGGCGTTTATTTTGTGAAGCGGTATTTTCCATGATATTTTGGTTGTTTATTTGTAATTTATAACACTTGAAGATTTGGTAATATTTTAGTGAAAATTTTTGATCACGAAAGAATACCGGCTAAAAACTTCATTTTCCGCCTAATTTTTTCGAACAAAACAAACTTATGGAAGGTTTTTAGAAGTTCCCGAATGTTATTAAGTTAGTTGGGCTGCCTTTTGAATCGGCAAATACTGGACTGGGTGTCGGCGGAATGGTAAAATATCCCGCTAATATCTAACTCCATTCGGCGGTTTGAATCTATTCCGTAACAATTCGGCAATAAACAATTGTGTTTTGTGTATGTATATTTGTCAATAATGTCAACAATTATTTTTTAGAATTATGAGATACTTTAACATTGCAGGACCTTGTATTAGTAACGATCATTACACGATAGAAGCCTTCACGCGGCTTCAGGGTGTGGAGCAATTGATTGCCCAAAAACAATACTTTGTGATTCACGCGGCACGCCAAAGCGGTAAAACAACCTACTTGCAGGATTTAACCCGACGGCTTAACGCGGAAGGAAAATATTATACGTTGTATTGTTCGCTGGAAAGTGTTCAAAATCAGGCTGATCCCAAAGACGGAATACCCGGAATATTGGATAATATTGTTTTACAATTACAGTATTCGTCAATTCCTTTTGTCTATGATGAGAGTTATGAAAATGATAAGCAACACAAACCATTAGTGATCTTAACGTTGTTTCTGAGGGATTTGGTTAAAAGTCTTGACAAACCGTTGGTAATTTTGTTTGACGAAGCGGATTGTCTTAGTGAAGGCACGTTGATTTCTTTTTTACGGCAATTGCGAAACGGTTACAATGACCGCAGTATGACG
>JAITQV010000349.1 GCA_031288765.1 Planctomycetaceae bacterium | reverse complement strand
AACTATCAACTATCAACTAATATTGCCCTTTCAGGGCGAGGTTGTGGTGTGGGGACGTTAACCCGCCGCGTTGCGGCGGGCTGGTTTATTTTGCCCTTGCAGGGCATAGGATGATAAATCGGCTAACGCCGACGCAACCCTTCGGCGAAGGGCTTTCACCCAACGATTACCTACCTTATGGTGACAAATGTTTAATAATAAATATTGCAATTGCATATAAAACGACAATAGCAACGAAAACAGTCCAACACACCCAAAACGCAAAGAACTGAGAATCATGAACAAAACTTTTAAGTACAACGGCATCGGATTCCAAATCACTTGCTTCAATTCCCTGCCAATCAGTAGGCGGATTAATTTGACTGCGATACGGAGCAAGAATCTTTTCAACCACAAGTTTAACCCATTCGCCAAATGTTATCTTTTTTGCTGGCGGTTTGGAAGTAAAGCGTTTCCATAGAAAACGGAAAATATTAGGAAAGACAGGGGCAGGACAATCAGGATTGTAAAACCAGTTTGGATAACCGGCTTTTTCTGCCGCTTCATGAACCGTTTCATTTTCAATATTAATATTGAAAATTTCCTCAAGTTCAATTGTAAATTCGCCCTCATCCCAGTCAGTATAAAAGCCGGAACATCGCATAGCTGTTTCGAATGTCATATCGGCAACCAATTCACGCACGGGAATTTCCAACGTACTCCCCACAATCCAACGAATCACAACCGCAATAAAGGCGTCTTGTTCGGCGATTTGTGCGGCTTCGACAAATTCCTTGTTGGTTTGGTGCGGGCGTAATACGGTATTTTTATTCTTTTTCATTTCGGATTTATCTCTGTTGCGTAAAGGCAATTACCGATAAGCGCTTGAAACAACCAACATAACATAAATTCCCGGTCGGCTGACGCCGACGCAATCGCTCGGCGAGGGGTTTTCACCCAACGATTGCCTACTTTTTGATTAGCGCATTTATGAATGATCGAATAGATGGCTTATTTTTTCAAAAACCCGTTATTAATAAGCCAGGCTTTACAGAGTTCCGACCAAGTTTCAACACCGATTCGGTTTTTCGCCAGCCCCAAACCGTGCGCTCCCTTTTGATAAATGTGCAACTCGGCAGGAATCTTGTACTTGCGAAGCGCCAGATAAAACTCCACCCCGTTTTCCGCCGGAACCGCCGTATCTTCATTCGTAAAAAAGATAAAAGCCGGCGGCGTTTTCTCGGTAACTTGTTTTTCGTTTGAATAATAATCGACAAGTTCCTTTGGAGCGTCCGCGCCAATCAGATTATTTTGGGAACCGCGATGCGTAAACTTTGCATCAAACAAAATCACCGGATAACAGAGAATCATAAAATCAGGACGGCAACTCATTTTATCAATTTCGTCGTTTGGTTCTTTAATGTCATCGAAATGGGTTCCGGCGGTTGAAGCGAGATGCCCGCCGGCGGAAAACCCCATAACTCCGATTTTTGCCGGATCAATTCCCCAATCTTCGGCATTGAACCGAACCGTCCTAATAGCACGCTGAACATCCAACAACGGATTCGGATGACCGTATCCTTTTCCGCGGTGGCGGTATTCCAAAATCACGGCGGTTACTCCGAATGAGCGAAACCATTCGCCGATTTGTTTCCCTTCGTGATCCAGCGCCAAACCGCCGTAACCGCCGCCGGGGCAAACCACCACCGCCATATCCGCAGCGTTATTTTTGTCCGGCAGCCAAACATTTATGCGCGGTTTATCTTTTTCCTCTGTTCCCAAAGCGTTAGGTGCGCCGTTTTCCCAGAGTGTAATTTGTTTTGGTTCCGCCGCGTCCGCAGCGGTCTTCACAAAGACAGTATTTACTAATACCGGCAAACCCAAAACGAACAATAGTGTAGTCAGAGAGAATGTTGTTTTCATAATATTTCCGCAAGTTAATTGTTGCGGCTCCGTAGGGGAAGAGTTAGTGAATGTGAGTAATCACGCCGATAATCCGGCTTAACAGTTATCGCCGGTGCATCATTGACAACCGCAATGCTTTTGTTGCTTCTGCTTTTTTTTGGGCGTTACGTTTGTCGAATTCCTGTTTACCTTTGCACAATCCCAGCAAAACTTTTGCTTTACCTTCTTTGAAATACATTCGGAGCGGCACCAGTGTTAAACCTTTTTCGTAAGCTCGTTTGGCGAAGCGTTCGATTTCGCGCCTGTGCATTAATAATTTTCTATCACGTTTTGGTTTATGGTTGAAGCGGTTTGCTTCGAGGTATTCGGGGATATCGCAGCCGACCAGCCAGACTTCACCGTTTCGGAGACGTCCGTAGGCTTCGGCGAGCGCAACCGTTCCCGAACGCAGACTTTTAACTTCGCTCCCCACCAACATAATACCGCATTCCAAACTTTCCAGAATATGATATTCATGCCGTGCCTTACGGTTTTCCGAAATAATCCGTTCATTGGACGGAACCTGATTTTTTTTATTTTTCTTGCCCATGAGAACAGAGACAATAATTATAGTAGTTTACAACAGTTCACGCAAAATTTACATAAAGCCGTTTTTTTTCTCAAGGTTTTATTATCGGCAGGCAACCGAGACAGGACAACGATAACAATAAAACATTGGTAATTATTCAACCGGTTGTTTTTTGGGGAAAAAGCAGGCGGAGAGCGGGATTTTTAATTGATATTTTTAGGTAATTGAAAGGTTTCGCTGAAACATGAGGTATTATCCGGTTTTAATCCGCAATGTCAACAAACCAATCTCTTTTTAACGCGGAATATGCGGAAAGTTGAGCAAAATATTCGGAAATTCACGAAAACGTAGGAAAATGTTGAACGCCATTCGGCGAATTTCC
>JAITQV010000243.1 GCA_031288765.1 Planctomycetaceae bacterium | reverse complement strand
AGTTTTTTGGAATTTTGCCATGTTTTGGCGGAGTTCCCCCAAGCGTTGGCGGAGTTCCCTCAAACGCCGGCGGAATTCCCCCAAACGTTGGCGGAGTTCCCCCAAGCGCTGGCGGAGTTCCCCCAAGCGTTGGCGGAATTCCCCCAAGCATTGGCGGTATGTTGTCCTTTCAATATATTCAGTATATTAGGAAAAAAGATATTTGCAATATCCTTTACAAAGTCCATAAACGTATTTATTCGGTGAAAATAGGACTGAGTAGATACTCTATTTGTAAGTTAGCGAAAAGGTCTAATAGACAATTACGTCGCCTAATATCACAAAGTGGTATTGCGTTTATGTTGAGAAGGCAATTTATTTTTTGTTTTAATTATCGAGATTGCGGCGATTTGATCTCGTGCGTTTTGAAAAAAGGAAGTTTTTAGAAGTTCCCTACTAAGGTTGTTTTGTTCGGGAATTAAGGTTGAAAATAAGGTTAGGTTGAAACATTCCGCTGAATAGATACTCAAACGAAAACCGAAAAACGATTTTGAGATGTTGAACTCAAAGACATTGAACTTTGAACCTGATACGCGGAACTTTGTTGAGACGATTTTGCCCGTCCGGTAACAAAAGATTTCACCGTTGAAAATAAACCGGAATCCGTAACTTCAACTTCCTTGTCCGACACATCCGATTTATTTGATTTATCTCCATCCGATTGGTTGGCTACGGTTGCCGGCAATGGTGTTGCCGACGATGGTGTTGCCGACGATGATTTCGGGTCGCTTTCAACCGACAATTGTGAAGAATCCGAATTTTCATTTCCTTTGCCGCCGCTCAAAACTTCACGATTTTGCCGAGCAAGTTCCGCACGGGCTTGGATTTCTTTTTGCCGTGCGGCAGCGGCAACTTTTTGATCCTGACCGGAAGGCTCCGCCGGAGCAAGCGCGGCAGCCGCAACTGTTTGCATTTTACGAATTGTTGCTTCGGGATCGCCGCTGATTTCGCCCGTGTCAATTCCGACTTCGCCGCCAATCGCATACGATTTGCCGTCGGGACCCGTCTGATAAGTGTAAGTCGGACCGCCGGTTACGTAAGGACTGCCCGCAGCAACATGAGCCGCTTCATGAGTACGAACTTCCAGATCACGTGCTTTGAGTTTCTGAACTTGTTGCTGTTCTTCCGATGTTAATTCCGCCTCGCTCAAACCGTTTTTTGAGGTTGCCGTTTCTGCCGTTTCCAATGTTGTCGGGGAATCTTCACGGGTTTGGAGCGTAACAGAATCATCGGAACTTTTGACCGCAGGATTTGCCTTTGTACTGTCCGTTTTATTGGCGTCTGATGCGGATTCGTACCGTTTTTGAACATCCGAAGAAAGATCAAGAATATCACCGGATGCGGATTGGGGTTTTCCAAAATCAGGATCGGAAACATTGATTCCGTTTTGATTGGATTCCGTTTTCTGATTTTTCGCGGCGTTGTCCTGAACCGCCGCCCGATCAACATAAATGTTTCGGTTGACGGAATAATTGGAAAACGCAGAAGTTATTAATGGTTGAAAATAACTCATCGAAAACTGTTTTACGGTACCGCCGACATACGAATTTACAATATCGTCAAAATACGAATCGCCGGATAATAACGGCTTATTTGTAAAAATTAATATTTATAAAAGATTATATCTTTCAATATCAGCAATTTCAACAGAGAGGGTTTCCCAAAAAGCCAAAATAAACAAGTTTTATGGTTTCCAAATACAAAAGTACCAATTATACCGAATAATCAAAGACATTTTTGGCGGTAACTGGCTATTCGTATCTATTCAGTGGAATGTTTCCACAGAAAAATTCCGCGGAATTTCTGCTCATAGAGTCCCAACGGTTAGTGACGAAACATTTTTCGCCCCTATCGCATATACAAAGGTCGGCTGTCGCCGACGCAATCATGGGTGAAAACCCTTTGGCGAGCGATTGCCAACCTTTTGTTGGGTTGAGGATTCCGATCCGTAGGTTGCGTTTTGCTCCATCTACGGTTATGTACATCACACGCGGGGTTAAGATTTAGGGTTAATACGGAAAACAAATCACCGAATAAATATTCCCCGATAACGTTTTATTCCTGCCTGCATGAATGGTTACAGCGTAACAACACCGACACCGACAACCTGCGTATCATGCGTAATTTCCGTGTAACTCAGAACAATCAGACCCGGTATGGTCGCACTGGTCATTTGTTTTAACGCTGTTCGGATTTGGGGATTCACCAGAACAACCGGCGGTAAATTCATTTGCGTCAGTTTATCCAGCTCCGGCAAAATCTTTTTGCAAAGATGTTCGATGGCATTCGGTGAAAGCCGGATATACAAACCTTGTTCGCCGTGTTCAAAACCGGCACGAATCTGATCTTCCAACGCCGGATCAAGCAATACAACATTGAGAACATTGTTTTCATCACGGTAACGCGTACTGATTGTTCTGGCTAATTTGGTTCGCACGTAAGTTGCCAGAAGGATGGGGTCTTTTGTTTTTGCCCCGTAATCGCCAAGCACTTCCAGAATCGTTCCGAGCTGCCGGATCGGAACCTGTTCCCGCAATAATAATTGCAAAACCTGCTGAACCTGCCCCAATGTCAGGATTTTCGATAAGAGCTCATCAACAACCGCCGGACTTGATTTTCTGAGTTCATCGAGTAAATGTTGTGTTGCGTCGCGTGTCAGAATTTCGTCGGCATGTTTTCTGATGATTTCCAAAAGGTGTGTTGCGATCACGGCGCCGGGTTCGACAACCGTGTAGCCGAAAATTTCCGCCTGATCTTTTGTAGCGCCGTCGATCCAGAGAGCCGGAGTCCCGAACGCCGGATCAAGCGTTTCAATTCCCTGCACCTTACCGGTCGCAACTCCCGAATCCATCGCAAGATACATGTCAGCATAAACCATCGCAAACGCAACCGGTTGTCCTGCTATTTTAATACGGTATTGAAGTTGATCGAGTTGGAACGAGTCGCGAATCCGCACACGCGGCAAAATAATCCCGATTTCCGACGCAACCTCCTTGCGAAGCCGGTGAATCCTGTCAAGCAAATCGCCGCCGCGTGCCGGATCGGCAAGAGGTATCAAACCAACTCCGATTTCAAGTTCCATCGGGTCGATTTTAAGATAATCTTCGACTTGTTCTTCCGACTGTTTTGTTTTTTCGGCTTCTGCTTTGGCGGCGATATTTTCTTCCTCCTGCCGGACAACTTTGGCTTTGCGGGTCATAATCAGAGCAAGACCCACCGAACTCAACGCAATTGTCCAAAGCGGTATTTTCGGTAAGTCGGTCAGTGTCAGAATAAACAGGAAAAACGCCGTTAATACCAACACTGCCGGTTTTGAAAGAAGTTGCCCGACAAACTGTGCGGGGAGGTTGGTGCTGTAACTGCTTCGGGTTACGAGCAAACCGGTCGCAATCGAAATCAGCAACGCCGGAACCTGACTGACCAAACCGTCGCCGATTGTTAAGTGTGTAAAAATGGTTACGGCTTCCTGCAAACCCATGCCGTATTCGACCATACCGATAAAAAGTCCGCCGAGAATATTGACCAGCGTAATCACAATTCCGGCAATCGCATCACCGCGTACAAACTTACCGGCTCCGTCCATTGCGCCGAAAAAATCCGCCGCTTGTGTAATTTCTTCACGCCGCCGTTTTGCTTCACGTTCGTCGATAATTCCGGCGTTGAGATCGGCGTCGATTGCCATTTGGCGTCCCGGCATGGCGTCCAATGTAAACCGCGCCGCCACTTCACTGACTCGTGTTGCGCCTTTTGTAATCACAACAAACTGAATCACAACAATAATCACGAAAATAATCAATCCGACAATAATACTTCCGCTGGCGACAAAATCGGCGAAATTTTTGATAACTTCACCGGCGGCGTGTTCTGCATCGATGTGGGCGCGGGTTAAAATTAATCGGGTTGAGGCGATATTCAGCACGAGCCGGAACAAGGTTGTTGCCAACAAAATTGTCGGGAAAATACTGAAATCGAGCGGTTTCGTGACGAAAAGCGTTGTGAGCAGGATAATAACCGCAATGGCAATATTCATGGAAAGGAAGGCGTCCATCAATACGGTCGGCAGCGGTACGAAGATAATCAGGATGCTTGCGGAAATCACGAGCGGCAGAATCAGGTCAACAACCCGTCCTTTTTTGAGAAATCCCTGAATTTGCGCAATGATGGAGTTCATAAACGAAACTATAAGAATTACACCGGAAAAAATCCAGAGCAATTTTAAAATTCGTAGGGGCGAACAAAATTCACCTGTACGATTCGCCCGCAATTTTCCCTCTTACAAGGTTTTTGGCAATTATTCGGCGGAATGTTTTTTTCTTCTAAACCCGCAGGGCGAGATGTGTATAACCGCAGTGAAGCACAACACAACCGCCGGAAGTTTGCTAACAAAAGGTAGGCAACCCTTCGGCGAAGGGTTTTCACCCACGGTCGCTTGCCGATAGGCAATCAAAACAACCAACATTGCGTGAAATTAAAGTCGGTTAACGCCGACGCAACCTTAGAAAATTCCGATCCGTAGGTTACGCAAGCGGTTTACCCAATAATATCAACAATCCGCAAATCACAATCCACACACCACAAATCACACAATGAACGGAATCCGAAAAACAGCATTATTATTAAGCGGTTTGGAGTGGCAAACGGTTGATTTGCTGCTTGGGCGGCTTGATTCGGAATCGGCAAAAGCAATACGGCGTGAAATGATGTCCCTCAAACCCGTTTCCGTTCGGGAAACCGACCGGCTCGCCAATGAGTTTCTGCACAAAGCCGGTCGTCCCCCCCGTTCCCCGCGCCAACCGCGCCAACCCTCAACCCTCATTGAACACCAATTACCCCAATCACCGGAACGTCCAACCTACACGCCAACCTATACGCCGCCCAACCGTTTGAATCATGCGGTTTGTTTTGGAGCGGAAGCGTTTGTGCCGCCCAACCGCCCGTTTGACTTCTTGCGGGATGTGGAAACGGACGAGGTTGTTCGGGAAATCGCCGATGAGCATCCGCAAACGGTTGCGGTGGTGTTGGCGCATCTTCCGGCGTCTCGGGCAGGGAAAATATTGGGCTGTTTGCCGCCAACCCTGCAAAAGGAAGTAACAAAACGTCTTGCCGGATTTGAGGAAACGGACAAGCAAATTCTGCATGAAATCGAGTTATCGCTTCGGGAACGGTTGGAACGCCGCCGGTATTCGGATACCCGCCAAACCCAAAGTAACGCGGTTCTCAATAAGATAGTGGAAGCCAGCCGGACTCAGGAAACTCTCCGGCAGGATACACTGCATCAGGATACACTGCATCAAGATACACTGCGCCGACTCTGCAATTCAAGGGAATTGCCGGAGCGGTCTTATACTTTCGATGATTTGGAACGGCTCGGCAGCAGGGAAATTGAGGCGGTGTTCCGTTCGGTGGATACCGCAACCGTGTTGACGGCGTTAATCGGGGCAAAACCGCCGCTGATTGAACGGGTTATGAAACACTTTTCGCCCACCGAAGAATATCAAATGCGCCAACAACTCAAACGTCTCGGAACAATTAACGAAAATGATGTAATTCGTGCAAGGAATATCTTGTTGGACAAAGCCGAACCCATGATGCGGTAACCCGCCGACAGTATAAACACTGAATAAATACTGACAGTATAAATACAGTATCAATACCGACAGTATCAATACCGACAGAATAAATACTGACAGAATAAACAAGGAAAGCAGTTAAAACATGATGAAGAATGACGAAGAATTTGTCCAAAAACCGGTAACATACCGCCCCGTTCCGTTCAACTTTGTTGATTTGGAGGAGAAGGCGGCTGATTTTCTTGCACGGGTTAAAGCGGAGGCGGTTCAGGTTGCGGCGGAGGCGCGGAATGAGGTGGCGCGGATTCGGGAACTTGCCCGTATTGAGCGGGAAAAGGCTCTTGCCGAAGCGGAACAAGCCCGCTCCAACGCCCGACATGAAACCGAAACCATTCGGAATCAGTTATCCGAATTGCATAAACATCTTCAATCCGAAGAAGATAACTTCAAAAAACGAAAAGACCAACTGGAAAGCGAAGTTATCAAACTAAAAGCACAACTGAAACAAGATGAAGATATTGCACGGAAAAACGGTTATGATGAGGGTTATCAGGTTGGTTACGGCGAAGGCAAGACCAAAGGTTATGCCGACGGGGAATTGCAGGCGACAATCGATTATGCGGACAAAATCCGCCGTGAAGCCGAAATCCAACTCGGTACACAACTCGAAACTCTTTTACCGGCGTTGAAAACAATGGTGGAGCGGTTCGAAACGGCAAAACAATCCTTCCTCCAGCTTTGGGAACAAAGCGCAATCAAAGTTGCGACACGGATTGCGGAACGGGCGGTATCGCGGTCATTACCGGAGATGATTGATGTACCGTTGAAGTTATTGCGTGAGGTGTTGGAGTTGGGGGCGGGCAG
>JAITQV010000235.1 GCA_031288765.1 Planctomycetaceae bacterium | reverse complement strand
AAACAACCAACCGGTCACTATCGCCAACTCCCCAACCGCCCCCAATAATTTCCCGCTCATCGTTTACCGGAAGACCGCTAACAGGATCAATATTCCAAGCCGAAGAAGCGTTATTTTGTTCCAACGTCAGTTTGCCGGTTTTGGAGTCAATGTTCCAATAGATGGTGGTATCCCAATCGGGTGAAGTCGCGGTAGTTTGCCTTCCATCGGTAATGGTTACTTCATAGACACTGTTCCGATTGCTCAAGTCAAGATTTCCGGCAATAGCAAGCATTCCGGTTTTTTGTCCTGAAATGAGTATATTGTTATCATAAGTATTGATTTCACCGTATCCATTGTTGGGTCCTGGGGCAATGATTCCCTGGTTGATGAGAGTTCCTTTTCCGTCGTCTATCCAAATTCCGCCGCCTCGATTATTGATACCCCGCTGACCGCTCCATACGCCGTCATTCGTCCAATGCCCCCCAACCCAAAACCCCGATTCACCGGAGAGACGTCCGTTGTTGATAAAACGGTCACTTACATCCAGCGACCTTGTGATATCTTGTGTTTCTCCCGCGTTTTTTGGATTTTCCAAGCGTAATTTACTCAACTCAAGTGTCGCTCCATAGTCGATCAGCACCGAATGAATTTTGGATATGTTGAGTTGGATATGTTCATCGTTTGAATCTGTTTCTAATACTCCGAATGTCGTAAATCCTCCCGCAAAATGCAGGTCAAAACCGGCTGTGTTGGGATTGGCGCCCAGATTGAATCTGCCTGTGTCGTCTTCAACCTCGTAAAAGCCGCGTTCGTCAGTGTACTCCCAATTTCCATAGAATTCTAAATGGTGCGGTAACACATCAAACGCTTTTTCCCAATAAGGATAGTAGCCGATGTTGTCATTATACACGAAACGGAAATCGGAATCGGGCTGCGAAGTTGCACTCCCTTCGGTATCCGCTTTCAAGCCGAAGTTTATCGTGGTTGTCCGCCCTTGATCATCTGAATAATACGAAATGATATCGCCTTTAATGACCGCACCGTTCATAATATTGATCGTCTCGACATAAGCACCGCCCTGAATGACATCTTCGCCAAGCAAGTCTTTTATTTCAGAATCAAGCCGGGAACCCGCAATGTAGATGGCACCGCCTCGTACATCGACAGTGAATTCCGGTTGCGGCGGAACGAAATAAGCACCGCCTCCATCTGCGTCTTCCATCTCTTCGTCAAATATCACCCAACAAAATCGGTCATCTTTCGGGAATAACAAATCAATGAGTAATCCTCCATCGTACTCCTCCTTTGTAAATGTGTACCGTTCATCTTTCTGGTTGACTTTACGGATCTCAACAAGCCCGCCAACATCGTTACGGATTATTACAAGTACATCATCTTTACCAAGTACCCATCTTGTTTCGCCTGGTTCAAGATCACCATATCCCCCTATTGTGGGAGAGATACCGTCAGGTGTTTCCCTTAGTGTGGCATGTGTACCATAATTGCCTTTAGCAGCATCGTTATTGGGGTCTGCCGGACCGCCTACTCCGGTATTCTCGGAGCCGTGAAGTCCTCCGAGCAAAATATGAAGTGGATTACGATTTGTGATATTACCATATCCATCAACGATGACTACACCGCCTTCATCAAACTCTACGGTTGTATAATGTTTGGGGTCTTCAAAGACCAGATCGACGGCATGCACTTTGCTTCCAATGATGGTACCGGTAATATCAAACGATTTGACGAGTGGTCCTTGCAAGTCTTCGGGATAACCGCCGATCGCTTTTCCCTCTTCCTTGTAACCATAATACGGATCGAACGCATAAGACCCCAAACGCGCACCAACTACCGGTTCACCGAAATCGAACAGGACGCCCGTTCCTGTATATCCTTCCGCAACGATGGTTCCCTGATGAATGATATGGTGGTCTTTTCCGTAGGACACCAACAGCCCAACGCCATCCACACCGTCCCTTAAAATACCTTCCGCAAGATTAAAAGTATTCAAACGATTTCCGGCACTATCATAGAAGTCAAAGGGCAAAGCTGTTCTCCATTCATCCTCATACCACATCCCCCACTGACCGTCATATATGCGGCAAGACTCATCTGACTCATAGTACATCTTGTCTGCAGCAACATATATCATACCGTTGTACAATCTAATGCCGTCATAATTCAGCAAATTGCCGTTTTTATCAATCCACACAGGGTTACTGTCAGCATCATACAACGCAGGCAGTGTTGTGGGATTACCGTTAGCGTCGCAGAACTGATACTGTCCGTTCACACGAATATTGTAATTGTGATACCAATCGAATTTCGTGAACAGATCACTATGATTTTCCGCGTCAACGCGTGTCGCAGATAATTTGGTCGCCTTTGCCACACCAGCATAGACCAATGTTCCGTTAGCAATGGTCAACGTGTTGCCGACGCCATCGACACGGATACCCGCCGCCCCCGGTCCGGTTGACCGAATATTTCCCATCTGAACGACATTCAAGTTATCGGCGAACATGTGCAAACCGATGCCATAAGCACTTGGTGAATCGAATTTTGCTGAATTGTAAACAGCCGTTTTACCGTCGCCGTCCACATAAAACGAACGACCAAAAAAACTGCTCCTATCAATGTTGTACCCCATATCTTGCATTGCCGCCAACTCGATTTCGATGAACATCGGATAATTCCTGTATGTCTGCCAACTCATTGCCGAGTTGCGGGCGTCAATGTGTGACATTGTGTTTGGGTTCTGGTAAACCCAGCGGTCGACTCCCGGCAATAGATATCGCTGTTCTTCTGTAACAGGATCTATCCCGTTGTTTAGCACAAGTCCTTGAAGTGAGACGCCAGTATTTTTCTGCTCATTGGTCAGTTTATCAATCGGTTTTCCATACAACAATTCCAGCACGTTCTTTCCGACAAAGGTGAATTCTGCCGGTTGAGTCGGCGAATTCGGGTTACCCATATCGAAAATATACTGTTTTCCTCCTGTGGGATCATAATCAACCGGTTTACCGTCAACATTGGGATATGCTCCCGGCGTGGCGATATTTCCGTTGTTATCCCTCAAGTGCGATTGCCAACGGGTCAATTCTTTGGGAAATTTATAAATAGTGGTCTTCCGATCATCGTCGTCATGATCCTTCTCCATCTCCGAAGCGATTCCCAAGATGTGACCGAATTCGTGAATTACCACGGGGGTGAGGTCGGCGGTAATTCGCCCGTTTTGGCTCACGGCAGAGCGCGCGTTTTTAAAATTAGCCTCCCAGCCGTCCCCAATCGTCATCTCGCCGTGCCGGAAATCACTAATGATAAATTTATCTCCATCTGCTCTAGCTTCAGCTTCAGTCTTTTCGTTCGCGTTTACGGGGGCAACGGAAACACCATCGGCAAGCAATGCCGTACTTCTATGAACCTGATAGGGGTCATTCGGATTCGTGCTTTCAATAGGTTTCAGTGGATCTCCCGACGCATTATGATCATAATCAATACTATTATCTTTGTTGACGCTAATGATGAGCGGTTGCCCGGAATTAGTAATGACTATGTTTCCATTGTCGATTGTTTCTGCCTCATAACCGGGCATTGTGTTGTAGGGTTTCAAGATATCGATCCAGTATTGTGCAGCGGTTG
This sequence comes from Planctomycetaceae bacterium, assembly GCA_031288765.1. GTDB lineage: Bacteria > Planctomycetota > Planctomycetia > Pirellulales > Thermoguttaceae > WRKP01. The sequence continues at coordinate 4,306 of JAITQV010000235.1, read as the reverse complement.
TAACGGCGTGTCTTTCGTTTTTGCTGGTGCCATTGAAATAAAGTTGAAACACGGTTTCGCCGTCAAAATTCTTAACTTCAACAGGATTCTGTGCCAAGACACTCCCGCTCGTAAACACGAAGAAGAGCAGAATACTGAGTACAAAACGGCAGAAGGGAACTGCATGAAAAAAAGAGGTTCGGAACGACCAAACTCGCAGCAACTCTTGCCCAAGACAGAACAAGGGCAATCTTACCTATATCACCCCCCCCCCCCCCATCTTATTATCGCTTTCTATTGGTAACTCATCAATCAAATGAAGATCAATCATGGCTGGTTTACCTTTTTATTTTGTCGGTTTTACACCTCTTTTAAGGTTTGGAATTCATGGAAGGGTTTTGCGGAATACCCCACTCAGAAAAGAAAAACTGTTTATTCTCATATCGACAATTAAAGGGAATTTAATGACGGTTTTATGAAAATCGGGCAGATTTCCCGAAACAAGCACAGAAAATTCTCCGGCAAGCCGGTACGACTCTCGCCATATTACCTATTTTACATTTCCGGTATTTATTTCGTCATCTATTCCGAAAATAGGGCTGAAAACCCTCAAATCGTATCTATTTAGAGATTTGTTTTCAGTATTAACCTTAAATCTTAACGCAGAGTAGATAAGGGGCGCATGGTTTAGGCATATTCTGTTTTGGGATTTCTCCTTTCCGTGTCTCATTAGCCTCATATACTTTCCTTTCCACGTATTGAAATTGCTCTTTTAATTTTTTCAAGTTAAGACAACAAAATAATATTGTTCGGAAACTGTTGTATTGCTGTCTTTTCTCCAATACTTTCCGCCGGCAAGTAAACAAAACAACAAGAATTATCAGATATTTCCGTTTTCTTTTCAATACTTAACGGAAGTTCCTCAATGTCTTTTGAAAAAAAATCAATTTTTCGGATTGAAATGCCGATAACCAATTTGAAGGAATTTTTTACTTTATTGCGAACGTTTTTCTGCTATTTTGTGTTAATCGGATCAGGTAATAAAATGCGAACCGTCTCATGGCTGTTTCTTATTTTATCCTTTGCCCTGGGGATTGGTTGTGCTTTTATTGTACGGCATTATTTGTTCGAGGCGAAATCCGCCCCAATTACCGAACAGAAACCAACTATCAAAATTCTTGTCGCTAAACAAACAATTCCGCAAGGCGCCGAAATAACCGCCGAAGCCCTTACGTTTGTCGAAGTTCCTCTTGCGGAACTTCCCGCTGCGGCAATCACCGGTTTCGATCAGGTTTACCGCCGCCGTTCCGCTTATCCTATTTCGGTCGGTTGTCCGGTTTGCGAAGATTTACTGTTACCGTATCAGGAAAAAGATTGGGAAACGGAAAAGTTTATTCCAGCCGGAATGCAAATTGTTTCATTGGAAATCGAACAAGTCCTTTTGAACGGCAACGCTGTTGAACTTTCTATTCCGATTACAAATAATCTTTCTCCTGATCAGCGAATAGATATTCGGTTGTTTCCCAAAGAAGCCTCACAAGGAGAACTCATAGAACGAAAAAATCAATTGCTCAAAGCATTTATGCCGCAAAACGAAGTTACGGAAAAAGGGGAACTGCTTTTTGAAAATCTTGAGATTCTTCAAATTCAAAATCAATTATCATTCGGCAAAAAACAGCGGCAAATTCCAACTTTAACCTTAGTTTTGGAAAAAGAATATGTTGCTCACCTGATAGCGGCAGCCCGAAAAGGACGGCTTCGTGTTGTACCGCATCGCCAAGCCAATCTAATGGAACCATCGCCCGTTCCAAGTAATGCAACTCAAAACATTGCAACAGAAAACTCCGAGAATATTGTTGCCGATGAAATACGCAACATTATAACCGGCAACGCCGATTTATCGGATAACAGCAATAATAATACAACAGAAATATCGGACAACACAATAAATAACACAACAGATAATGCAGCAGATACAAGTGTTGATATGAGTGTTGCTAAGACGGTTGATAAAACAACGGATAACGCAAGCGATATAACAACGGATGTTTCATTAAGTATATCGGCATCTGATCCGGCTGCGCCGGAAATAATCCGGCACATTCCCGAAACACCGCCCAAAAAACGTTTTTCATTGACATTTATTCCGCCGGAAATTCCTGTCGCGGAAACATCCGAAGAAATTCGCGGCGATATTCCTTCTATTGCGGTTGCGCCGTTGCCGGGTTTTTATCGGGAAAAAACGGGAATTTTCGACTCGGAGGTTCATTCGCCTGCAGAAAAAAAAACCGCACGTTTTTCGCCTCATGTTATTGAGATTGGATTACCCGCCGCCAACGAGGCATTGGAAAAACCCGCCAAAAAAAATTATTCTCCTTGGGGGCAATCTTCCGTCGTGATCAAACCGAAACCGGATTCCGAAATAAAAAATGATTACGATCCCGATATTCTTATCCAACCGGTGCTGCGAAACCGGAAAAAAATGTAACAGTTCTTGCCGGTTACACGGTACTGATTGACACTTTCAATGTTTGTTGTTAATATTGACGTGTCGTTGAGTATTGCGGAACAATTTTTTCAATTCTTACTATGTCAATATTTCTGGATAGTCTTTGGGTTTGGATTGGTTTGACCATTGCGGTTGCGGCGGTTGGATATTTTGTGTATCAATACGACCCGCGCGGACGGACATTGGGAATTGCTGCCGGTTCAACGGTTTTGGTGTTTGCTCTTGGGCTAATTCTTTATTACGGAGTTGACACCGACCGAAAATCAATCTCCCGTATGTTGAATCATTTGGCATCCGAACTCGAACAGGATGATCTGGAAGGCGTTTTGAGTTTCATTTCCCCAAAAGCCGAAGGAACACGCGGTATTGCACGGCTTTACATGGGAAATTATCATTTGACCAGTGCCAAATTTCGCAACCTGAAATTTGAAGTCAATCAGTTAATTTCTCCGCCTCAGGCTAAAGTTTCGTTTCTTGCGGTTGTGTATTGGAAAACCAAACATCCGACATCGGACGGTTTTGCTATTGACACTCCCCAATTTCAAACCGTCCGGTTCGACATCGAACTCGAAAAAACCAACAATCGTTCATGGGTTGTTACCGACAAATGCGATTTTGATTACCGCCTCCAACCCTAACCGCCAAACTCGAAAATTGGTAACTATTCTGTGGAATCATTTTAACGCGTTAAAAAATATTCCGCTGAAAAAGTACAAAATTGAAATCAAAACATTAGTATTTTTAGTACATTGATATGTTTTGTTGTTTCGATCTTTCAAAAAATAATCTGTGAAAATCGGCGTAATCTGCGGACTATTTTTGCCGTGCTAATTGATCAATTCCCGGACTTCTTCGCTCCAAGGACCGTTTTGCATTGTTGGGTTGACCCAAGCGGCTTGAAGACGGATATATTTGCCCTTCTCCGCTTCCGTAAAAATTATTGTGTAATGTAAACGGGTTGAGATGACGAATTGCCATTGCGTTTCGCCGTCAACCAGATATTTCAGGACAAAACCGGCGTATTTTTTATCTTTGAGGAATTCGGTGGGGTGTCCGTGTTGCAAGGTCGAGACGTAAACGGTTACCGTGTGATGTTGCCCGACCACCGCCGTCAACATCGGAGTTTCCGCCGGAACCGGAATCGGTTGATGGGCGGAACGGCGGCGCGGACGAAGCCCCATTGACACGATCACGTCGTCTGGAACCCGCAAATTGCCCTCTAGCAAGTTGATAAATGCGGAAAAAAACCGTTTCAAAGCCGCAAACGCCGCATTTTTCGCCCCAACCGACGCTTTGTTCCGTAATTCCAGGTTTAAATTGGTTTTGTAAGTTGATTGGGCGGTCTCGAAAAGAGTCTGAAATTGGCTCATCAAAGACGGATCAAGTCCCCATGCCGCCATGTTTGCCGTGCAATTATTGTAGATTGTCCTTGACCAAGCAATAAATTCGCCGTCTTTACGCGGCATATACATTTTTCCACGCGGCATTGTTCGCATCTCCTTTATAAGTGGTTAATTTTTTTCAAAAACCGTTGTATCGCTGTCTTTTTTCCAACATTATCCGACAGCAGATAAACAAAACAAGCAAGATTATCATACATTGCCGTCCACTTTTCAATATCTGTAAGGACTTTTGGGTCAAATTGTCCCAATATTCGGAATTTTTCTGGAAATTCCCGCCGCTTTCACGCCTTTCACAGGAAAAAAAGAGGAAATTGGGGGGCGGTAATGAGCAATTGGGGGGCGGTAATGAGCAATTGGGGGGCGGGAATGAGCAATTGGGGGGCGGTAATGAGCAAGTGGGGGGCGGACATGGGCA
>JAITQV010000209.1 GCA_031288765.1 Planctomycetaceae bacterium | reverse complement strand
GCTACATTTTCCAATTGTAGGACTACATTTACCTGTTGTAGGACTACAATTTCTGTTTTTTGCCCCTCCGAATGCTGCAAAATGAAACATTCGGCTGAATAATTACCAAAATTTTAGCAAATATTCCTCTAAATTATTACAAACATTTTACAACAGTTTTTGGGAAAGTACAGTTATCAAAACCCGAAAGATTTATTCCCATTCGATGGTTGCCGGCGGTTTTGAACTAATATCATAGACAACACGGTTGATTCCTTTAATTTCGTTGATAATTCGTGTGGACATTTTACGGAGCAGGTCATCCGGTAACGGCGACCAATCGGCGGTCATAAAATCGTCGGTGGTTACGCACCGGATGGCGATAGCGTCGTCGTAAGTTCGCCCGTCTCCCATCACTCCCACACTTTTAACCGGCAGCAACACCGCAAAAACCTGCGACACCTCACGGTAAAGCCCGGCGTTCCGAATTTCCTCAATTACAATCGCATCGGCATCCCGCAACCGAGAGAGTTTTTCCCGTGTTACTTCGCCGAGACACCGTACCGCAAGTCCCGGTCCCGGAAACGGATGACGCCACACAAAATCCTCCGGCAACCCCAACTCAATACCAAGTTTCCGTACTTCATCCTTAAAGAGTTCGCGGAGCGGTTCGATGAGTTTGAAGCCGAGTTTTTCCGGTAAACCGCCGACATTGTGATGGAGTTTAATTGTTGCGGCGGGTTGAATACCGGTTTGATCCAGACTGGCGCCGCTTTCGATAATATCGGGGTAAATTGTTCCTTGGGCGAGATATTGGGCGTTGCCGAACTTTTTTGCCGCTTCCGCAAAGACATCAATAAAATAATGTCCGATACGGCGCCGTTTTTCCTGCGGTTCCTCAATTCCGGCAAGCCGTTGCAAAAATCCGTCCGAAGCGTCAATCGTATTGAGTTCCGCATCGAAATGTCCGCCGAACGCCCGAATCACCGCGTCGGTTTCGCCTTTGCGCAGCAAGCCGTTATCAACCAGAATACATTTGAGTTGCCTGCCGATGGATTGGGACAAAATTGCGGCAACAACCGCCGAATCAACACCGCCGGAAAGTCCGCAAATCACCAGCCCTTTGCCGATTTCACGGCGGAAACGTTCCACAGCGGTTACCGCGAAATTCTTCATCGTCCATGTTCCCCGGCAACCGCAAATATCCCGAACAAACCGGTAAAATGTTTCCGTACCGTAGTGTGTGTGAACCACTTCGGGATGAAACTGAACGCCGTAAAGATGTTTTGTACGATGTTTTGTTGCACAAATCGGGCAGTTGGGTGATACGGCGAGCAATTCAAATTCCGGCGGCAACTGCGTAACATGATCGCCGTGACTCATCCAAACTTGCCTGATGTTTGGTGTTCCGCGAAAGAGCGGTGATTGTGTACCGGTTTCGGTCAATTCGAGAGCGGCGCGCCCGTATTCCCGCCCCGCCGCCGGTAATACCGTCCCGCCGAAATTTTGTACCAGCAGTTGCATTCCGTAACAAATCCCAAGCACCGGAATCCCCAAATCAAACAGATTCAAATCACAACGTTTGCCGTTTTCCTCGTAAACACTGGACGGTCCGCCCGAAAACACCAGCCCTTTCGGAGCAAGACGGCGAACTTCATCGGCGGTAATTGTATGCGGAACGATTTTTGAGTAAACACCGTTTTCACGAATCCGCCGTGCAATCAACTGAACATATTGGGCTCCGAAATCAAGAATTAAAATTGTTTCTTCCATGGAATTTTATTTGAAATACATTTTTTTCGGGAACACGAGACCGTCGGGAATATTCCGTGTTTGGAGTTACACACTAAAAATTGTTTCCAAATCGCTGCTTGAAGTATCGATAATCCGAACACGTTGAAAAATAGCCCGAAAACGCGGGTCGGCTTGGTTTTCCCGAAAGCGGGGCGATTGTTGCAAATCGAGCGATGCCGGCGTGATAAGAATCAACTCCGCACTTGGGTCAATTTGGGAAACCGCTTTAAACAGAGTTTGGGCGAGACCATCTTCGCTGCTGGGTTCCGCCAACGCCAAACGGTACAAAACACTTTCGACAATCGGCAGGCAAATCGGACCGTAAAGATAATCATTGTATCCGGTATTGGTTGAGAAGAACAGGTTGCAGCCGCCGCGCCGTGTTAATTCGGAGACCAGTGTTGCGGTAAAACTGACTGCCAGTTCAAAATTTTCGCGTTGAATTTCGTTGGGTTCTTCTTTTTGGTGCAAATCGATGAGAACGGCGCAATCGCGGTTTTGATTTTGTTCAAATTGCCGGACAACCGGTTCCTGATGTTTTGCCCATGCCCGCCAGTGGATCCATTTTTTGGAATCGCCGCGTTGCCAACGCCGAACTCCCAAAAATTCACCGGAAACACGCGCCGGGCGGTATTGGTTGCGTTGTTGATTTTCATTGGCTTCGTGTTGTCGGGTTCTCCATTGGGTTGAGAATTTTCCGAGTTTGGGGTAAACACAAAATTCCGTGTTTTCGCCGTGGGCAATCGGCTGTTCCCTCCAATGGCGGAAAAAACCGAAGGGAAAACGGGTTGAAATCATTGCGGGACCGATTTTATAACGTCCTCGTTGCGGGAGGCGGGCGGCGTAAGATTTTTTTCGGGTTTGACCGTTGGGGACATATTCGAAATAGACTGCCGGTTCGTAGGGTTTGATTTTTTCTTGTTTTTCTTTGGAATCGTTACGAAGCGGTTGGATTCGATCCACGACGACAATTCCCCAGCCGGAAAGTGACCATCGGGATTGGGGTTTGGGGTTTGATGTTTCGAGGTGGACGATAAACGGTTCGCCGGCGAAAATTTGCATGGGCAATATTCTGCGAACCTGCAAACCTCGAAGCGAACGCCGCCCCAAACGCCACGCAATAACTAAAGGAGCACAAAGAAACGCCGCAAAAAGCAGCATGGGATTGACTTCTCGGATAACCGAACCTGCAAGAATCACAACAACAATAAACAAGAAGTAAATACCTTCGCGGCTGATGGCGGTTTTCATGGCAAGGTGAATGGCGGTGATAAAAATAGTAATTGTTATTGGGGTGAAGAACAAAAACGGAGGGACGGCAACACCAACAATTCCATCAATAGTTCACAACGGACAAATTTTATCAAAAATAATTCAAAAGGGAAGTTCTTGAATATTTCGTATAATAACACTTTCTAAAAAAATGATGAAAAGTCTGTATTTTTCGAGTTTTTTTGAAATATTTGAACAAAATATTATTTTTTATACACTATTAATTGCTCTTTCAGAAGAAGAATTACAGGAGTGTTTCCCATTAGCTGACACGATTCAGGGAGACGAGTTTGTTTTTAAGCCCGGCGAGAAAAGCGGTATCTACTGCTTGCCCCGTGATGAAG
>JAITQV010000287.1 GCA_031288765.1 Planctomycetaceae bacterium | reverse complement strand
ATTCACGGTTAATACTGACAAAGGACTGAATAGATACAAGAATCGTTACGGTTTCAACAAAACGAACCGGTGATTTTAATAAAGATTAATCACCGGTTCCAATCTTTTTAATTATCCGTAAACGGTTACGGATTTTAACATTGTTCTTACTTTTGTTTTAGTCAAGAAAACCGACAAGGTCTTGGCTACGGGTAGGCTGCTGAAGTTTGCGGACGGCTTTTGCTTCAATTTGACGGATGCGTTCCCGTGTTACTTTGAAAATATGTCCGACTTCCTCCAATGTATAACTGTAACCGTCTCCAAGTCCATAACGAAGTTTGATAATTTCCCGTTCCCGATAACTAAGAGTTTTGAGTACCTTAGCAATTCTGGTTCGGAGCATTTCCTGTGTTGCTCCGATTGCCGGGTTTTCCGCCGCTCCGTCAGGCAACAAATCGCCGAAATGCGAATCCTCGCTGTTACCAACCGGTCGATCAAGACTAATCGGATAACGGTTCATCGCTAAAATCCGGCGGGTTTCGTCAAGCGGTGAATTAGCCGCTTCAGCAGTTTCCTCGATTGTCGGTTCACGACCAAATTCCTGCAACAGTTTGCGTGAAACATTGCGCATTTTGGACATTGTTTCGACCATGTGAACAGGAATCCGAATCGTCCGGCTTTGGTCGGCAACCGCCCGCGTAATCGCCTGGCGAATCCACCACGTTGCATACGTACAAAATTTAAAACCGCGCCGGTATTCAAATTTATCGACCGCACGCATCAGTCCGGCATTGCCTTCCTGAATCAAATCAAGGAAACTCAAACCGCGATTCCGGTATTTTTTCGCAATAGACACGACCAACCGAAGGTTGCCTTCGGACAATCCGCGTTTTGCCTCCTGATATTTTGCAAAAAGTTCCTGAACATACTTGACCCGATTACGGAGACTCGTCGGCGTTTCCTGTGTTAATTGCAGGATGTTACGGAACTCATCCACTAAGGGTTGCCGCTCATATTCGGGTCGTCCGCTGGCACGATGGATACGGATTCGCTCTTTCAGCTCGTCAACCCGACGGCTAAATTCCTCCAATGTCGGAATCATTGTTTCAATACGCTGCGTCCGAAGACCAAGTTCTTCGATCAACCGCACCGCACGGCGCCGCGAACGCCCCAACCGTGTCCACGCAATTTTTCGTTCGTCCGAATTGCGGGAACAACTTGTCGCAATACGATAATCCTTGTGGTTTCGGCGAACCATGAGTTCCAATGAACGGAGATTATGAGGAAACCGCCCCATAATCTGTTGTTTTTCAAGGCTATCGGTTACGGAGACCTGAACTGTTCGGTCAAACGGCAATTCGTTGTGGTGAACCCGCCGTAATGTCCGAACCGCATGTTGGAGGACATAATCACATTCCAACAGTTTAGCGCGGAATTTTCGCCGAGTGATTTCGATTTGTTTGGCTAACGCGATTTCACGTTGACGGGTGAGGAGGGGAATTTCACCCATCTGGGTCAGATACATTCGAACAGGATCGTCTGACCAAGCGTCGCCTATCTCCAATTTGAGGAGTTCTTCATCGAACAGTTCCGCTTCTTCGTCGTCTTCATCCTCATCAATAAGAAGAGAATCAACCATCTCGTCTTCGTCAATATCAACATCTTCAAGATGGAGTATCTCTTCTTCCGGGACAAGAACATCGTCAAAATCATCTATGAGAACATCTGGATCGTACAAGCTAAACTCCTGTAAAATAATATGTTAAGTTGTTAATTAACTTCCGTTTGCCGAAATCGTCGGGGGGACAACAACCGGATTTCCGCCATCTATTGACGGGAAATGATTTGGAAAACGGGAAATGTGTAAATACTCTGTTTGTTTCTTTTTACGTAAATCAATATCTTTCAGATTGAAAAATTTTTTAAAACTCAAAATATTAATCGAAAAAATCATGCCGGCTGTAAAATTCAATAAATGTTTACTAAAGGAATCTCCTTTCTCCCAACGGGATTAAATTGGTAAATTAAATAACACAAACCGATTCGCATAAAACAACTACATTAAACATAAAAGATAATATTTTGCTGATAATGATTTAAAATGTTTTGTTGACCGGCGTTGTTTTTAAGGTGTAAACGGCATTTTCGGCATAACAAAGTTTCAATAACGGGTTCGATAACAGGAACATTGAAAAGCAAAATCAATCCGGTCGGCGATTCGTAACTAATTATAAATCAATATACCTCACATTCGGATACAATGCATTTTTTTTTATTATTTGGCAAGAAATTATTATTTGGTAAAACAGGTAAGAAGCAAAAAATTACCTAATCACCTAAAACATTCTAATAGTTCCATCTATTCGTAATTTGGATGAAAACTAGGAAGACAGACTTGATCTTTGCTTATCCTGATCAAATGACTTGCGATTTTCCGGTTTGGACAGACAAGTTATTGGCTTCATGGTTGTATTCAATCTTGAGGTAATAATAGTTGGATTTTGGGAGTAAAGATCAGAAAAAATCCGATTTGATAAAATTTCATGGAACAATTGTCTAAGTTCTTGTTCCTTCTTTAGATATTTTATCATTTTCTTGAGAAAAAATCCAGAGGAAAATCATTTTTATTGAAAATTTTTTGAAGTTTGTACGAAGTTTACCTAAAAAACCGGTTAAAACGGCTCCGAAAATATTGGCAATTATTTTACTTTTTTGTCTTTTGGGGTAAAATATAATTTGTGTATCGTCTAAAATGCTTGCTTTTCTTGACCGTGAGGCTATAATAATTACCGTCTTTTGATGATTGGTTGTTGTGTAATGATCGGTTTTGAAATTTGAAAAAGTCGGAATTTTTTTGCCGACGGCACATTTTTGTTTAGGAGGAGGAATTTTCTGTGTCTCTGAAATATCTTTTGCCTTGTTCCTGTGGACGGTCACATGAAATTGAAATCTCCCAAGCCGGTCAACAGATCACGTGTTCTTGCGGGCAAACGCAACAGATTCCGTCTTTGTTAAAAATCAAGAAATTGCCGGTTGTTGAAGAAAAGAAAACGGACGGTTCAAAATTCCCTAAACAAAAAACGGAAACGGGTAATATGCGTCGGTTTTTTTTTCTTTTTGGGGTCATTTTTTTCTTACCTGTTGTGATTTTTTTTCTTTGGGCGTTGTTTTTGTATCCCTTACCGCGTGATGTTTCGCTAAAACGGGAATGGTTTAGTTACGGTCAAACGGAATTGTATCAAAATACGACTCCCATTCCTGATTATGAACATACTGTTCTTTGGATTCAAAACGAACATTTTGACCGGATGAGTCCGATGGAACTTTATTTTCATTTCAAAATTCTTGAACGCGGTCCGAATTTCAGTTATAATTTTCAGGAAAATTATCAAGCTCTTCAGGATGCTTATTATATTCGTCTTACGGCGGCAACTGTTTTGTTATTTCTGGTGATTATTAGTTTTATTTCATCGTTTTTTATGCCGAAGCGGGATGTTATAGTTACGGGATGGAGCGGAAGTGAATGGAAAAAACAAAAACATTGATAAGTTGTATCTATTCAGTGATTTGTTGGACAATGACGAGGAGAAACCTCATTTTCAACATGATTTTTTCTTAAAGGTTTCTAATCAAGAGGTAGGCG
>JAITQV010000129.1 GCA_031288765.1 Planctomycetaceae bacterium | reverse complement strand
AGCGGTGTAACTATTGTTTTTGTTCCGGTACAGAGTACGAAAGAATCACGTCTTGCAACCGCAATAACAGAAAATAACGGTACGTTTAAGATGTTGACATTAGATAGAACCGGCATCTTACCCTAATGCTGCTGTGGTGTTTTATATTTTTTGAAATTATTTATTTGAGAGCATATTTTATCTAGAGGCATCATCCCAATTTTTTTGAATGATGCATCTAGATAAAATAGCTCTCAAATAAATAATTTCAAAAAATATAAAACACTACAGCAGTATTAGGGCAACGCCCTACGCTATGATATTAAGGGCTTTCAGCCCTAGTTTCGGAATAAATCACTGAATAAATACGAACTAAATAGATACAAACCAGCCCTTTTCTAATTGTTCGGACATGGTAAAATACGCAATATTTTTATTGCGACCAGTTTAACATCGGGTTTCACGCCCGACTTAACATTGGGGTTTCATAAGAACAACGACAACAACATGTCGAGTATTATGATAATTGTTGCCGGAATTTTAAGTGTTGACCGGTATCATCCCTGTTTTGTTTATCCCCTATTTCCACACCAATAAAATGCAAACAAACGAACTCCGTGAAAAATATCTGTCGTTCTTCGAAACCAAAGGATGTGTCCGTAAAGCAAGCGATGTTTTAGTTCCCCGTTGGGATCCGTCTGTTCTGTTCACGCCGGCAGGAATGAATCAGTTCAAAGACCATTTTCTCGGTCGATGTAAACTCGAATTTACACGCGCAACAACTTGTCAGAAATGTCTGCGAACCGGCGATATCGACAATGTGGGACGTACCGCATATCACCACACATTCTTCGAAATGCTCGGCAATTTCAGCTTCGGTGATTATTTCAAACGTGAGGCAATTCTCTGGGCGTGGGAATTCCTGACGGATAAAAAATGGCTCGGTATTGATCCGGCAAAATTGTCGGCAACCGTTTATAAAGACGATCACGAAGCCGCCAAAATCTGGCTCGAAGATGTTAAATTGCCGCCCGCAAAACTCCAATATCTCGATGAAGACGAAAATTTTTGGCCCGCTTCCGCTCCCACCCAAGGACCGGACGGCGTTTGCGGACCATGCAGTGAAATTTATCACGACACTCCGGTTGGCGCTGTCGAAATCTGGAATCTCGTTTTTACCCAGTTTAACCGCGTCGGCAATCCGCCGAATAATCTGCGATCTTTGCCAAGCAAAAATATTGATACGGGTATGGGACTTGAACGTTGCGCCGCAGTGCTGCAAGGAGTTGATACGAATTATCATATTGATATTTTACGCCCGCTTGTGGAATCGGCAGCGGAAATCTTAAAACAAAATTACGATCCGGTTAGCGACAACGGACGACGCCTGCGCCGAATTGCCGATCATATCAGAGCATGTACGTTTGCGGTTCACGAAAATGTTTATCCGGGTAATAAAGAGGAAAAATATGTGATTCGGCGGTTGTTACGGCGTGCGGTTTTGGACGGACGCCAATTGGGTTGTACGGGAACATTCCTGTATCTTCTCGTACAAAAAGTCGCAGAACTTATGAAATTGCCGTACCCCGAACTCTCCGAAACAACAGGACGTGTCGCCCAAGTTATTAAATCGGAAGAAGAACATTTTATCGGAACCGTTGATTCCGGTCTCGAAAAAATCGAACGGATTTTCGATGAAATGAAAAAAAAGAAACGGAAACAGGTTGCCGGTGTTGAAATCTTCGATATGTATCAGACATTCGGTTTTCCGCCGGAACTTTTTGAAACAATGGCAAGCGAACATAATTTCACATTCGACTGGAACGGCTTCCAACGGGAAATGGAACATCACGGCGAATTGTCCGGCAGCGGCGAAAAAAATTTATTGTTCAAAAACGACCCGCTCGAAGGAATTAAAAAAACTCAACACCGTTCCGCATTTTTGGGTTACGAACAATTGGAACTGAAATCGTCAACAGTGATGGCGATTCTTTCCGACGGAAAATTGGTTGAACGGGAAGACGAAATCAATCATTCCGCACCGGTTCAAATTATTCTTGATAACACAACTTTTTACGGCGAAAAAGGCGGACAAGTCGGCGATAAAGGTTGGCTGCTTGGCGATGGAATCCGTTTTGAAGTTGTTTCGACGCAGATTGACGGCGAGTTAATTGTGCACATCGGTCATCTTCGTGAAGGCGCCGTTCGGCTCGGCGACAAACTTTTTACCAAAGTGGACAAAGAAAACCGGCAGGCAATTGCAAGAGCACATTCGGCAACTCATCTTCTGCATTACGTTTTACGGCGTCAACTCGGCGGTCATGCGGAACAACAAGGTTCAAAAGTGGATAATGATTTATTGCGTTTCGATTTTACGCATCATCAGGCGGTTGACCGTAAAACGTTGCACAAAATCGAGGAGGAAGTCAACTTGTTGATTCTGGCGGCGGCGGATGTGGTTTGCCGTGAAATGCCCATCGAAGAAGCCCGAAAAACCGGCGCAATGATGCTTTTCGGCGAAAAATATCCCGATGAGGTTCGGGTCGTGCAAATCGGTGACAGTAAAGAACTTTGCGGCGGAACTCATTTAACCAATTCAAGTCAGATTGGATTCTTCAAGATTATTACGGAAGAAAGTGTTTCGGCGGGAACACGGCGTATTACGGCGTTGACCGGGAAAAAAGCGGTGGAAAAAGTGTTAGCCGATTCCGTAATTCTCCAACAAACAGCAACAACATTGAAAATTCCGGTCAATGAAATTCCTGAAAAAATTGAATTACTGACCAATCAGATTAAAAAGTTGCAAAAACAAATTCAATCCGCATCCGGCAATAAAATTTCCGCTGATGATTTGATTGCCGGTGCTGAAATGGTTGGCGATATCAAGGTGATAATTCGGGGCATACCGGACGGCGACGCCAATTTGTTGCGGCAATTGATTGACCAAATCAAACGGAAAACAGAATCCGCAGCGGTTTTATTTTCTTCAGTGCAAAACGGCAAGATAATATTGATTGCCGGAATGACTCATGATCTTGTAGCGAAGGGGTTAAGTGCGGTTGATTGGATTCGGGAGGTTTCGCTGGTTATTGGGGGCAACGGCGGCGGCGGACGTCCTGACATGGCAAATTCCGGCGGAACCGATTCCTCAAAACTTCAGGAAGCGTTCCGTGTTGCGAAAAATTGGTTCGGTAAATAAACGGAACTTGCAAAAATTGTGTCTGTTCAGCGGAATGTTTCGATATAATCTTATTTCTAATTTCTAAACCTTATTCCCAAACAAAACAACCTTAGCAGCCAAAAAGCCTTCCTAAAATTAACCTTATTACCTTATCAAGAAAATAAAAAATCAGGTAATAAGGTTGATTTTATGAGGAAATTTTGACTACTAAGGTTGTTTTGTTAGAAAAATAAGGTTTGTTCTACATCCATAGTTTGACAAATGACTGAATAGATACAAACAAATAAAATCTGTAAATCCTGCTTATTCTATCATAAAAATAGTTTCGGACAACGATTTTTAGAGTTATCTTTTGAGGATTGCGGACGAGACGCCCACATTCTTACACAAGCGTCATTGGTTACCGTTCAAAGTTAATAATTAGACCTTTTCGCTAACTTACAAATAGGGTATCTATTCAGTCCGCTATCTCGAAAATAGGGCTGAAAGCCCTTTATCAGTAGCGTAGGGCAACGCCCTACGAAAAAGGAACACAACAAAATTAAAGCCCCAACGGGGCGTAATCATTTAAAAAATACGATGTTAAGATTTATGGGGATTGCGCCCTTTCAGGGCTTAAATTTATTTGTATTCCTCTTCGTAGGGCGTTGCCCTACGCTACTGATGAAGGGCTTTCAGCCCTATTTTCGGATAAATAGCTGAATAGATACAATGATTCTTTAACTGTGAAACCCACAAAAAAACAATCGGCTTAATAATTACAAAATACGACGTTTTTGCCATGTTTTCAATGTTTGAGCAGGTAAGGGAAAAGGTCTAATAGTAATTGCATACAACTTCAAGGTTAGTTTATTTATAAGGAATAGGACACAAAAATGTTTTTTTGTTATTGTATTCATTTTGTATCCTTAAAAAATAAACTTGCGGTCTTATTAATTGACTAATTTCCGTGTGTTCCGTGTATTCTGTGGTTAATAAGATAGACA
>JAITQV010000084.1 GCA_031288765.1 Planctomycetaceae bacterium | reverse complement strand
AAAGATGCCGGAACAGTTGCCGGAGAATACCGTGTTGTTTTTTCACGAGATAAAGATGAACCTTCTTCGTTTCGTGAAGAAAAGAACGCAGGCGGAACAGAAAAAATTCCTGTTTTTGAAAGTCTGATTCCTATAAAATATAACGATCCCACTAAGTCCGGTTTGACCGCAACCGTCGAAAAGAAAAAGAATCAATTCCAATTTTCTTTGGAAAAATAAACAGTGTAACTATTCACACCGATTTTCATAAGCCGACAAGGAGTTTATGTCATATTGGTATTTTGATTGCCTATCGGCAAGCGATGGTGGGTGAAAACCCTTCGGCGAAACGCCGCATCGACGTTAGCCGATTGGGAATCGTATTAGTTGGCTAATGCCATCGCAATCGCTCGCCGAGCGATTGCCTACCTCTTGAATTGTTAATCACAAAGTAGGCAACCGTTGGGTGAAAGCCCTTTGCCGAAAGGTCGCTTGCCGATAGGCAACCAAAACAACCAACACAACATAAATTCATTGTCGGCTAACGCCGACGCAACCCTTCGGCGAAGGGTTGCCTACCTTTTGTCGGGTTGAGGATTCTGATCCGTAGGTTACGCTGTGCTCCGCCTACGGTTATGCACATCACACAACTCTTGCGGAATTATGAGGAAAAATATAAAATTCATTAGACCTTTTCTCTAACCTTTTTGTTGTGCCAATTCGTAGTTTGTGATATACTTTGAACGGTAGGAAATTACCACTTTTTTTAATAGAGACATCTAAAAAAATTAGTTTTGTTGTTAAAAACAAGAACTTACGAATAATTTTAGAGGTTCCCTATTAAAAAAAGAGGTAATTTCTTGCCGTTCAAAGTATACAATCATTTTAAATTATTCGTTTTAATCTGTTGAGTATGGTTTACGGATTGATTCCTTTTCGAGGTATGTTAAAATAAATTGCCTTGTTAAACCAAAAGTGTTTTGACAAAATCTAAAAAATATTCACATAATCAACCTCATTATACTTTGAACGGTAGGAAATTACCTCTTTTTTTAATAGAGACATCTAAAAAAATTATTTTTGTTGTTAAAAACAAGAACTTACGAATAATTTTAGAGATTCCCTATTAAAAATAAGAGGTAATTTCTTACCGTTCAAAGTATAAAAGGGTAAAAAATGAGGTAATGGGGTCGTTTTTTGGGGAAATTATTTGATATTGACGTTAAATTAGGTAAAAAAGGAGGTTTATCCTGCATCATTGTTCAACAAATGACGAAATTGAGGCAAAAAATTGAAAAAAACATAAAAGAGATGGATTTTATCTATCGTGAAATGGGTTTCATCTTTCGTGAAATGAGTTTTATTTCCGTGAGATGGGTTTCATCTCTCATGAAATGGATTTCATCTTTTGTGAGATGGATTTCACCTCTCGTGAAACGAGTTTTATTTTCTGTGAAATGGGTTTTATTTTCGAGAGATGGATTTCATCTCTCGTGAAAATGGTTTTATCTCTTGGGAGACGGATTTCATCTCTTTTGTACTTTCCAGATTTTGTAACACTTTTTTCTTGTTTTTAAAAGTGCGGAATTAATTGTCTGAACGGTGATCTGTTTGATTACTATGACTATGTTTTTAACAATCACATAAATCCTATAAATCATAGTTCAGAGAATTGAATCCGTTTGATTTTTCCTGTAGGGTAAGGATATTGAATTTGTATTGTCGGGATTGTACGCTCAAAAGGCAATTCTGAAAAAAATGATTAATGGAACAACATCTGATGAAGAACCGGAAAAACTTCAATAGATAGTTACAAAAAATTCTTTCCGTGTTCTCTGTGAACTTTGTGGTTGAAATAAAATAGATAATTACTATTGTTACTCTCAATCAACTCAACTTTTGGCGGAATGTCTTTTTGTGTTGACGATAAAAAAAACAGGTAAAATATAACGATTAAACCGATTAAACGGCAGGTGTGTAGTAATTTTCTTTCATGAAACGGAATAATTGCTCATTTTGATACAAAATTGTCGATAAACCAAAAACTAAATGTCTCATATTTTGGTCTTACTAACAACAATCTTTTTTAGGAAATTTTATTATGGATAAAAAGAAAGTCATGCACAATGTAAACGATATTAAAATAGGAGATGTGTGGGGGTATTTAAGTAAAATTATTTCTGTTTTTTCACCTGCTAAGAGTTTGTTCTCACCCAAGTTCTTCGGCAAACGGTTATCATCGCCGAAATTTCTTGAATCGTTTTTCAGTTTGGACAAAAAACGAACTTCCCAAAAATTCAAAAAAAAGCTCGCCCAATCCCTGTTCGCCGCTGCCATATTAACCGGATCTATTTGGTGTGGAATAATCAATCCTTGTTGGGCAGTTACCACTGTAACTGTTAATGGAAGTACCGGTCTAAATTTCACATTGAAATTTCACGACAAAGATGAAGCATACGGTGGACATGCAACAGCCGGCGACGATATTTCTCCAGCTCAGCGAAATGCTGTTATTAACGTATTCCAGTATTACGCTGATACGTTCGGGACATTACCAACGGGAGTCCCAACAACCATTGACATTGGAATTCATTCTATAGGAGGTTCTGCTCTTGCGCACGCAAGCGGTTCTTTCGTTTGTTTAGATCCTCGTCTAACTAATAGTCCTTATCGTTACGGGTTAGCGAGACCAACACAAATTGGGGGGAGTGTCAGTGCATTTTTTCCCGTCATAGAACATGAGTTTACGCATATTTTGGGCATGGTGTATTCCGGAACAATGACAAATTTTTTGGGAACATTAAATGAATATACTAAACTACTATCAGATGGAACTAATATAGCGCAACCAAATTGGCAATGGAACGATCCCAATGGTGTAAATTATTTCAATGCTACGGGTGAGTCAGTTGTTTTCACTGGAAAAAATGTAAGAAGGGTTTATGGCGATCTTGCGGACAATGCTACTGATGCTGATATTTCTGCCAAGGGAGTTAGTATTCCTGTTTTTAGCAGCACTACTTTTAGTTCCGGTAGTTCCTTATCCCATCTTAGTACACCTCACGGTGTGCTTAATACTGGAGTAGTACCCGAATATACACGTCCGTTTTTTTCCGAAGTAGAGTTAGCATTACTTGCAGATATTGGAGCGAATATTAATTTAAATGACCATTTTGGGCGTTCAATTTACCAAGAATATACTGGAACAACAATTACGAATAATCAAGGATTCAACAGTACAAAGACTTATGGTGTTGGTTTACATGCTGTTTCCGGCGGAAATAACATTATTCAAAAAGCCGATCTATATTCCAATGGTTATGCCGGAGCCGGTATTCGAATTGAAGGTAATGACAATAAAGTAACTATTGATTCCGGTGTAAATGTTAAAGCTAATGGTGAAGACGGTATTGGTGTTCTTACAATATGGGGAACAGGGACAAATTTGGTTAATCGCGGTACAATTGAAGCGAACGGCATCAGAGGATGCGGTGTTTGGCTCAAAAATGATGATACGAACTTTGGTAATGTTATGATTTTAGATAACAGAGGAACTATTAGAGCCAATGGAGAAGGCGGTACCGGTATTATTATAGAAACGAATAATGCTCGGAATGTATTTGTCAATCGCGGCACAATTGAAGCGAAGGGTGCAAATGGTCGCGGTATCTGGGTCAATAGTTCGTTAGCGAATTTTGATAACTCAGGAACTATTGATGTTGGAACCGAAAATGATGCTTTTTATATTGGTTCCGCCGTTAGTCTTAACTTCATGAAAGGTACTTCCGTTATTGGTAATATTACTAATAATTCAGATACAGAAATAAATTTAACTTTTGGCAAACAAGCCGACGTAAATGGTGTAGCAACAGATAATGGTGATGATACGGATTTCGCTATTGATATTGCCGGTAATATTATTGTTGGTAGGGGAGGTTTCAATCTGCTGACATGGGGCGGCGAGACAACACTTAGTGCCGGATCATTGTCTTTTAGATATGTAACAATCGGAGCCGATCCTAATAACATTAAATCGACACTCAACTTGCCGGGAAATGTTCATTTTTACTATCTTGGTCTTGGCGGTACGAATAATACTTCGTCTGTTCTTGACGGTAAAACAAGCGGCATAGTTAATATTACAACTGATGTTACTAACAGAATTACTGTTCAAAATTTTGCAACATTTCAAACGGAATCTGCCAGTTTGATCAATACCACAAGCGGTAAAATTGTCAATAATACAAATATTATAGTCGACAAAAAACTCACCAATGACGGGCTTATTGATACAGCTCAACTTGTTGATGTAAAAAGCGGTGATATTGACAATAGCGGTGTAATTCAAAAAGTTACAACACTTCAAACGGTTGCAAATTTGAATAACAAAGGAATTGTTGCACAAATTATTGATAATAAAACCGTTAATGTCGGTAATGATCTGACAAACGACGGATTGATTGACCGGTTTACAACGTTGACAGTCGGTCGGGATGTAATTAATAATAGTAACATCAATATCAGCCGTGATTCAACCGTAACAATTGGTCGAAACGGTTTTAACAACGGATATAGTACAATCAATGGCAGTCTCGAAGCCGGAAATCAATTCACCAACCAATTAACCGAACTTATTGCCGGAGCCGGAACCGTAATCACGAAAAATGGTTTCATTAACAACGGAATCGTTTCGCCGGGTAATTCGATTGACACACTCACAGTTGTCGGTCCGTTTGTCAATAACGAAACAGGAATATTTTTAATCGAAATTGATCCGTCACACTATCCCGGCAAACCGTTTGCGGGACTACATAACGATCTAGTCAATGTTAAAGCTGGAACCGCAACAATTAACGGCGGCGATATTTACACGGCATCTCTAAGTAACGATAAAACAAAAACCGCAACTCCGGCACGATATGTCGGCAACACACATTACACTTTCCTTGACACCGATAAAGCCGGTGATCTGGTTGTCAACAACGTGTTGACTGTTCACGATCCGGCGGATGTTCTTTTGTTCGATTTTCTCGCTGATTACGATACAAAATCATATTGGCTGGATGTTCAACGTGAATATTATTACGGAAAATTTGGTGATACGTTTAATCAGATTGTTGTCGGCGGTTATATCGACGAAATCAGTCTTGATCCTAATCCGCTTGGCGACTTTTTCGATGTGCTTGTTACACTTGATAAGTTGAATGGCGAAATCGCTCACCGTGGCGGAATTTCCAAAGCCGCTAAGTTTTCACTCGACCAAATAAGCGGAGCGGTTTACGCAACAATTGCTAACGCTGGAATCCAAAACACCACCATCGTCAACAACTCTCTTGCCGATGTGTTGCGGCGTAACATTTTCAACGTTCAAACCGATTGTAATCCCTGTGAAACCATTTGCACAACGAAAATATCGTCCAAACACAACACATGGGGACTCGGTTACGGAATCGGTGGTGAAACACAATTTGATGGAAACGCTTATGGTTACGATCAGAGTTTTGCCGGAACACTTATCGGTATCGACAAAACGTACAAAAGAAATCTTCGTGTTGGTTTGTTCGCATCCTATGGCGAGGGAAGAATTTCAAGCAATCTGCTCGAACGAAGTAAGTCAAAAGAATTGTTAACCGGTCTTTATCTCCGCAAGGGAATGAATATCGGTTACATTCTGGCAAGCGGCGGACTTGGAAATAACCGTTACGATACACAACGGACAATTTCTTTTGTCGACAGAAAAACAGAAAATGAACATGACGCAATCGTCGGAACCGTTTATCTTGAACGTGGTCTCGAATTCAAACAACGTTACGGGATTTTTCAGCCGTTTTTCGGATTGCAATACGTTGGGAGCCAACAAAACGGATTTACCGAACAAGGTGCCGACAGTTTGAATCTTACCGCCGCTTCAATTGAAGGTCATAGCCTTCGTTCTTTGTTGGGTAACCGTTTCAATACCAATGCCCGAACCTTCAATAAAGGTAAATTATCACTTTATGGTAACGCAATCTGGATGCACGAATTTCTCAGAAGTTACACTAATTTCACAGCGGAATTTTCCAATCCGGGTTTGACCAATTTCAGTTCAGTAGCGAAATTTACAGTTCGCGGCAACGATTCAAAACGTGATTGGGCGATTCTTGGTGTTGGTTTGAATTACGACAAGAACCGCGCCCGTTTGTTCGGCGGTTACGGCACCTACGCTAACGGTCAACAAATTCTTCACACCGGTAATATCGGTCTTGTGTACGGTTGGTAAACTCTCTGCTTTTCCTGTTACTCCAAACGTATTACGTGAATGGCGTCCGGTTGCCGAAAACAATAGGACACATTTTTTTGTGTTGCAAAAAAATGTGTTGCAAAAAAATCTTGATCTCGGTTTTTTGTTATGATATGGACTGATCGCCATACCAGAGGATTTCCATTTTTCATTAACCATATCACGACCAAACCTTTGCCAAAAGATCATTGCCGCTTGAATATGCCAAACGTCAGGAACAGGATTAGACATAAAAAGCAGATGTTAAAATGTTTTTAGTATCTGTTTTTTGATTATTTTTGAGACAATATTTTGGACAGGGAAAAGATTATTTG